>JASHRR010001465.1 GCA_030037185.1 Xanthobacteraceae bacterium
GGCCCGACAGTTTGGCCGGTTACCATTTGCCAACGTGCGAACCGCCGTCCACATGCAGCACCTCCCCAGTAACGTGCGGGGCCTCGGATAGATAAATGACAGCATCCACGATCTCCTGAACGGTCGAAATGCTCCCCATTGGGGCTCGCGTTTTCAGAAGGTCCTTCGGTCGGTTCTTGAGCAGTGGTGTATCAACCACTCCAGGCGCAACCGCATTCACGCGGATACCGTCTTTTGCATATTCGATAGCGAGGCTGCGCGTCATCGCGTTGAGACCACCTTTCGTAACCATCGCAATCGAGGCATTTACGCCTGCAATCGGATTATCGGCCAGCGAGGCCGTGATGCTGACAACGCTTCCACCTGATTTTTGCGCCAACATTTGCTTGACCGCGAGCTGGGTTATGTAAATGGAGCCTTCAAGATTGGTGGAAACGAGCCGTTTAAAATCCTCAGCGGTATAATCGGTAAAGGCCTTGGTCAAGTATATCCCCGCATTGTTTACCAGGGCGTCTATCGAGCCGAATGAGCTGATCGATGTTTCCGCCACTTTTGCGGCAGTAGCAGCTTCACCGATATCGCCATCCACCAACGCCAGGTTGGGCGACGAAGGCAGTTCTTTCGAATTGGTGGCATCAAGCGAAGTTGCAACGACATTGTAGCCCCGGCCGAGAAACGCCTTTACAACGCCTGAACCTATGCCTCGCGAACCGCCCGTCACGATCACTGTCTTTGGCATGCTGGCCATTTCTCGGCTCATTTTGAGAACGCGAACATAAACCGCATGGCGTAGCCGTTTGCACTTTCCGCTCTGCCTCGCTGGGGAGAGCGGGAGGCAGATACACAATCTAACGCCCCCCATGACCGACGCGTTCCCGAGCGGATGTCTGATGTTGGCCAAGGCCGCCGATTTGCGCGCTGCAGCAAATTGGCAGCCACCTGGATCGTCGCGCATTTCGGTCAGCCCGGCTATTGAGACTCCCCTGCTCTATCCAGCCGCGCTTATTTCCCTCCTCTTTGCCGGTTCGGGTCCCCTTGCGTTGGATCGATTTCTGCTGCGTCCGCGAAGACGCCGATGATGGATTCCGGCGTGCCAGACGGTATCGTCACTTTGAAGAGCGTTTGTTTGAAATTCTACCCCGAACAGGCGGCGGCACCATCCGAAGGCGCGGTTATGCCGAGGTTCTGAGCGATTCGAGGCGGCGGCGTGAAGGCCGTGCAGCTGCCAAACGATAATAAGCAGGCATGGCTGACATTCGATTGCTATCGCATCCTATCCGACGGGAGGAAGGGCTTCTTACCGCCATGAAGCAGATCCTTGACCACCAATGCTCAGCTAGAGCAATCCCATGACCCATTTGGTCGCAGATCGGGTTTGATCCGGAATGCCAGACACCAGATGACCAGCAGGAGCCAGTGGCAATGACCGGGGTTTCATTCGAGGAACAGGCTCGGCCGCAGGAGCTGCACGACCTTGCACTTCATCAATCGAACGGTACGTCCAAAGCAATGGCAGACAGCTCGCGCGGCGGTTCACGCGGGGGGCCGCTATGAATCCCATGAATTGGTGGCAATTACTTTCCTGGGTACCCGTGGAGAGATCAGAGCACGCTCACGACTTCACAGACGCCACAGCTGCATCATGGTCGAACGCGGGAAAGCCAGGGTTATGATCGATTGTGGCGCCGACTGGCTGCAACTCATTTCCCGTGTCTCCCCGACGGCCATTCTCTTGACGCACGCCCATCCCGACCATGCGGGTGGCGTCGCTCACGGCGCCCCCTGCCCGGTCTACGCCCCTGCGCGCACGTGGCGGTCGCTGCCCGCCTGGTCGATTTCCGACCGCCGTGTAATGCCACTGCAAAAATCGATTGCCATCGCCGGCATCCGCTTTGAGGCGCTCGCGGTCGAACACTCCATTCGCGCGCCGGCCGTCGGATATCGCGTCTCGGTAAATCGCCTCCGGTTTTTCTATGTTCCCGACGTGGTCAGACTCCCCAATAGGCGCCGCGCGCTGCGCGGCGTAGATTTGTATGTGGGAGATGGCGCCCGCATCACTCGGCCAATCATTCGCCGGCGCGGGCGCGCTGTGATTGGCCATAGCTCGATCCGAGCACAACTTGACTGGTGCAAGACCGAGCGGATCGGAATCGCCTATTTCACTCATTGCGGTAGTGAAATCGTTACCGCTCATGCGCGGCCAATTCACCAAGCAGTCCGCCGGCTGGGTGCCGAGCGCGGCGTTGACGCGCGCGTCGCTCGCGATGGGCTCAGGCTGATGCTAGGCGGTGGCAAGGTTCGCCTCGCAGCGCCGGCAGCGGTCGTTCGGCGTAAGGCCCCGCAATATCGTTCCTGTCTCGGTCATGCGCGACGCTGATTGCATCTTCTTCTTGCAATGGGCCTTGCCCCAGCTCGATATGCACTGGCCAGGGTTCCGGAAGGTGCGTCATCAGGTCTGTAAGAGAGTGAAGAGCCGCATTGACGCGCTCGGGCTGAATGGATTCGCGTCATATCGCCAACGTTTGGAGGCTGATCCAAACGAATGGCAGATCCTCGATCAATGCTGCCATATAACCATTTCCCGCTTTTTCCGCGATCGCGCGGTATTCGAATCTCTGTGCGGTAGCATACTTCCAGCCATCGCCGAACGTGCTCGATCAGACCGGCGTCAGGCACGTTGTTGGTCCGCCGGCTGCGCATCCGGCGAGGAGCCGTATTCACTTCGAATCCTGTGGAACCTCACCGTGAGGGGCGCTAGTGACGCACTGTCGATCGTCGCGACCGATGTCGACGAGGCACTTCTCGGGCGTGCCCGCGACGGCTGCTACGGCCGGACCAGCCTTCGAGAGATTCCGCCTGAACTGACGTCGCAAGCTTTCGCACGTGCCGGCTCGCGATTTTGTGTCCGACCGCAGTATCGCGAGGGGGTCAAGTTCCTGAAACAGGACCTGCGGTCGGAAGCACCGCCGGGCCCGTTCGATGTCGTTCTATGTCGCAATATCGCGTTCACCTATTTCGTCCCGGTCCTGCGGCAGAAGGTGCTGGCGATCATCGCCAACAGTCTTGTCCCCAACGGGTTTTTGGTGGTGGGGACACATGAGGAGGTCGATGACGCGCGGTTTATTTCCGCCCCCGGAATGCCACATATATTCGCGAAGGCCAGCTGATGCCGCTGAACGATCCCAGTTGAACATGTACGTGAAGCCGCCGTATGCCGACCCGAAGGCCGTCAGCGACCACGTGACCGAACGGCGTCGCGCCATCGCTCAGCGCATTGGTGTGGTTGCTAAAGCTGGGTTGATTGTGGAAGTAATCGAAATCACCCTCGAGGACGTAGATGATCAATCCAGACTGCCAACTGCAGCCGGTCTGGCCGCCTCCGAGGAATCCGGTGGCGTTCGCTGACCCGGCCCCGGAGCTGCTCACCGGAGCAACATCAGCAGACAGCAATAAGCAATAGAAGCGGAAATCAGTAGCTTACGGCCGCAGAGAGTTATGCCGCGGGCGGCGGGCCACGAGGCCGTGCACCGGCGTTAACTGTGAACGCCGGCAATAGCCATACCGTGAAAATCCACGGTGCAATCGCGATTTGATGATGAGGAATGCCACGCTTGGGAGTGGCGCTTCGAGCGCGTAACTGACCCCGGCGAGGGTAATCGGAGCTTTCAGGAACGCCACCGGGCGCGAAGGAATTGTTGTCGGCGGAGCGGCTGTGCTGGCCTGCTCGAAGGCACCCCAGCCTAGATCGGCGGCGGCAAGCTGCCGCCCCACGCGCGTCAACCCGTGCAACCACCCCGCCATCGTCAATCTTCCGGTCTCCCCATCTTAAGACAAAAGACAGGCATAACGTCTCGAAATGCAACCGCGAATGCCTCCTGAATTTTTCTTCCTGAGTCGATGGGCAGACTGACGCGAATAAGACATGGTGCTCTCTGCTGCGGAGCGCTTGGCGAGCGGCCTCCGCCGGAATGCTGGTGGCGGGCTCGCTCGTATTAATAGTGGCGACGGAACAACGCCCGAGCCATACCGCAGAATTACCAGCGAACCTTCACAAATGCAGGGCTGCGACAAGAGAACTCGCGCGGACAGCGGCCTCCCACCCGACCTTACGATACTGTTGAGAATCTCGGTCGAGGCGACGGTGACGGTGCGATGACCGCCGCTGACGCCACGGCGCCCATCCCCGAAGCGACCTGGAGACCGCGCTATAACCCCTGGCTCATTGCAGCCACGGTCACGCTCGCGGCGTTCATGGAAATTCTCGACACCACGATCGTCAACGTCGCACTGCGTTATATCGCCGGCGACCTTGCAGTGTCGAACGATGATGCCACCTGGACATTGACGTCCTACCTCGTCTCCAACGGCATTGTGCAGACGATCTCCGGCTGGCTTGGCGATGTGTTCGGCCGCAAACGCTATTTCCTGATCTGTATCACCATGTTCACCGTCAGCTCGCTCCTCTGCGGGACATCCACTAGTCTCGCGGAACTCATCGTCTTCCGGCTCACCCAGGGCTTCTTCGGCGGCGGCCTGCAGCCCAACCAGCAATCAATCATCCTTGACACTTTTCCGCCTGAAAAGCGTGGCGCAGCGTTCGGGGTCGCGGCGTTTGCCACTGTCGTTGCTCCTGCGTTGGGGCCGACGCTCGGTGGCTACATCGTGGACCAGTGGAGTTGGCGATGGATTTTCTTCATTAACGTTCCGGTCGGGGCCATCACCGTATTCCTGGTTTCGGTGCTGGTCGAAGACCCACCTTGGGTGCTGAAGAAGAAAAGCCGCGGTATCGACTATATCGGCTTGTCCCTCATCACGATTGGTCTTGGCTCTCTTCAGATCATGATGGATCGCGGCGAAGACGACGATTGGTTTGGCTCGAACTTCATCCGCTTGATGGGACTCCTAGCGTTCTTTGGCATTTTCGGGGCGATCGGCTGGCTGCTCATCGCCAAAAAGCCGATCATCAACCTTATGGTCTTCAAGGACTGGCACTTTTCCGTAGGTTGCCTGTTAATGGCGGCGGCCGCCGGCGTCCTCTACGCGAGCGCCGTTGTCATTCCGCAGTTCACCCAACAGGTGCTGCCGTACACGCCCACCTGGGCCGGGCTGGTGCTCTCTCCGGGCGGGATTGCGATCATGGTGCTAATCCCCATTGTGACTGCCCTGGTTGAAGTCGTGCAAACACGGTATGTGATCGCTTTCGGCTTTTTGGTCTTAGGGTTCGGGCTCATATTCTCTAGCACCGTCATCACGCCAGATGTCGACTTCAACACCCTGGTGATGTCGCGCACGATTCAAAGCGCCGGTTTCGCGTTCCTGCTTGTTCCGATCAACACCGTCGCATTTGTGACCCTGCCTCGCGAGCTCAATGACGATGGAGCAGCGCTGTTTGCCATGTTCCGTAACGTCTCCGGCTCCATCGGGATATCTCTGTCGACCGCCGCAATTACTGAACGCACTCAGGTTCACCAGGCCTATCTGTCGCAGTGGACAACGCCGCTGTATCAACCCTTTCAAACGCTAATCGCGACCTACGAACAAGCGCTGCGGGCGATGGGGCGGTCCGGAAGCGCGGTCCGGGATGATGCTGTGGGTCACATCTACCAGGTGTTCCGGCTGCAGGCCGCCGTGCTCGCCTATGCGGATATCTTCATGTACGCGTCGATCGTCGCTTTCATCATGATTCCTCTGAGTTTTCTCGTGGCGCCTATAAGATGCCCACCGAAGCCATCTCCTCATCACGCGGGTGTTCGGCATTGACTGCTTTTCGAATAGGACTCTTAGGCTGACAATCGGGGGGCCATCCTCGATTCGTCTGCGCCGGAACTTTCCCAGGCTACTTGTTGATGACTGCCCGCGTCATCCATGTTCCTCTCAGTTTCCTGTCGCCGGTCAAAAAGTGCCTGCGGATTGCGCCGACGGACGACGAAACCATCGGCCTCCACGCAGTGGATGAGTACGAGCCGCGCACACGGCTGTTTCTGGCGACGGCCAGCCTGCTCTGTGACAAGAGCAAGATCTATTCGGCCGAGGACAAATACACCCGCGAGATCCATTGGGCGATGACCACCTGCATCGACACAAGGGCGTGGCTCACCGCGGCGACCCGGCTGCAGCTGTCGAACTGAGCAGACGGAAGGCCCTTTGCACGTAGCCGGAGTCAGCCTCTACGGTCGGCGGGACCAAGTCACCTGCTGCGGCTCGGGCCGCGTATCGGCCTTGAAATCTGCGTAGTCTGTTTGCCGGATGAGGGCCGAATCGACATATCGCCGACAGTCCCGGTGCTCCGTGAATCTTCTGGCGTTTGAGCCATTCCTCGATCAGCCGGACACCGCTCATCGCAGATTACTCTCGGGCGAAGTACTTCCGCCACGCGGCCTCGGTTCATAAGTGTTATTTTCGCGCAAGCGTTGTATCCACCTGACGGCGAAACCGACGCCATGTCGAACTGTTCAGCCGCTTCACGGCAGGAACCTCCTGCTTCAACACAGCTGATGATCCGCCTTCTCAACTCACTAGGATAGGGTTGACGCATTGGCTAACCCCCTGCGAACCAGTGCGTTACACTCGCTCACTTGTTGCATCGGGAATCCCGATTCACTCCGGCCGCAACGTACTGTAGGTCAAAGAGAAAGGTTGATAAAGGCGTACCCCGATTCCCCACGCTTCGCTTCTACCCACGAGCCCCGCGATGACCCAACTCGATGCGCGGACGCTGGCCCGCGCACCCGCCGCGCCTGAGCCTGCCGACGCCGACCGTCCGGCGCCGCTCGACCATGCGCTGGTGCGGCGTATCATCGTCGGCATCCTGCTCGCGATGTTCCTCTCGGCGCTGGAGCAGACCATCGTCGCGCCGGCGCTGCCGACCATCGGCCGCGTGCTCGCCGACGTCGAGAACCTCTCGTTCGTCGTCACCGGCTATCTGCTCGCCGTCACCGCGGTGACGCCGCTGTTCGGCAAGCTCGCCGACATCCACGGCCGCCGCGCCGCCCTCCTGGTCGCGGTCGCCATCTTCATCCTCGGCTCAATCGCTTGCGCGCTCGCGCCTACCATGGGCGCGCTGGTTGCGGCGCGCGCCGTTCAGGGCATCGGCGGCGGCGGCATCCTGCCGATCGCGCAGACCATCATCGCCGACCTCTTGGCGCCGCGCGAGCGGCCGCTCTACCAGAGCTACTCCGCCGTTATGTTCATGGTGGCGAGCGTGCTCGGTCCGGTACTCGGCGGGCTGCTCACCGACTACCTGCACTGGTCGCTGATCTTCTGGATCAACGTACCGATGGGCCTCGTCGCCCTGGTGATGACCGACCGCGCGCTGCGCCGCCTGCCGCGCTACGAGCGGCCGCACCGCGTCGACCTCTTCGGCGCTGTCCTGATGGTCGCCGCCGCGCTGGTGCTGATGCTAGCGCTCGCCTGGGGCGGACGCCGCTTCGCCTGGGTCTCGCCGCAGATCTTCGCCATGATCGCCGGCTCGGCGCTGCTGTGGGGCGCGTTCGCTGTGCGGCTCGCGCGAGCCCCCGAGCCGTTCATCCCGCCCGCCATCCTGCGCGACCGCGTGGTGCGCGCCATCGTGGTGACCGCCTTCTTCGCCATCGGCACCATCATCGGGCTCACCATCATGACGCCGCTCTATCTCGGCCTCGTGCTCGGCGTCCCCGCCAGCGCGTCGAGCTTCGCGTTGATCGGTTTCGTGGTCGGCACCACGGTCGGCGCGGTCATCGCCGGGTGGTTGCTCGCGCGCGTGCCGCGCTACCGGCGCGTGCCGGTGGTCGGCCTCGTGATCGCGATCGCCGCGATCATGCCGCTCGCGATCAATCCGGCCGGCGTCTCGCTCGCCGGCGTGTGCGCGCTGCTCGCGATCGCCGGCACCGGGCTCGGCCCGATGTATCCAGTCACCACGGTGGTGATCCAGAACGTAGTCGCGCCGCACCACACCGGCACCGCGACCGGCACGCTCAACTTCTTCCGCCAGCTCGGCGGCGCTTTCATCGTCGCGGCGTTCAGCGCGATCGTACTCCGCTCGCTCGGCAACGCGGGGGACGCCGCCGCGCTTCAGACGCTCGCCGGCGTCAACCGAGCCGGCGTCGACTTCGCCGCCACCTTCCGTTGGGTGTTCGCCGCCGCCGCGGTCTTCCTCGCCGTCGCCTGCCTGGCCATGATGGCAGTCGAGGAACGGCCGCTGCGCGGCCGGGGCGGAAAAAGCTGATGGACGCGACAACCGAACGGGCGCCCCTATCTCCGCCGCGGCGGGCAGCGTCATCGCGGGCATCCTGCTCGCGATGTTCCTCACCGCGCTAAGCCCTCACAAAAAACTAGTGCCCGCGAGATGGCTGCCAGTAAGCCGAGCTCCCCGGAGCGCGATGGAGTTATTGGTTTGCTTTTGAGGCCGGCACAAAAGGCCAATTAGTCGCTGACACGCATTTTTCAAATAGTGCATCAAAGGCCCGGCACCGCAAGGCTAGGTCAAAAAGAAAGGTTGAAAAAAGGTTGATAGTGGCGATTTCAACTCCTTTATGGGGGC
>JASHRR010000162.1 GCA_030037185.1 Xanthobacteraceae bacterium
TCAGCCTCATCGATCCAGATTTCCAACAAGCTTGCGGTGGCGACATCGTCGTGCTCCTCACAAAGGCCATGCGTCTCGCGCAGGCGTGCCGCCAGCTGTCTGTTGTCGTCGCGCAGTTCGGCGAGCATATCCATCGGTGTAACAAAATCGGCATCGTTGTCCGTGACGCGTCGCAGGCGGGCGATATGCCCAATCGAGTGCAAGGTTGTGCCACCGATCTTGCGAACACGTTCGGCAATCGCGTCGGTGGTGGCGAAGATCTGGTCGCCGTGCTCATCGAGAAGAAGATGATAATCGCGAAAATGCGGACCCGACATGTGCCAATGAAAGTTCTTCGTCTTCACATACAGAGCGAACATGTCGGCGAGCAGGATATTCAGCGCGCCCGAAAGGTCCCGCACCGCGTTCGGCTTGAGGTCGCTTGGCGTATGCAGCCGAGCTGGCCCTTTTGCATCTCGAGCTCGCACTTCCATTTTTTCGCGAACTTCCATTTTTGTCTCGTCCTTTCATTGATCTGTTGGACATCATCGGCGGCAGCCTCGGCGCTGCTCTTCGCGCGACGCCGCAGCCGGCCACCCGAACCAGACCTCAGCACCCGGGTCGTGCTTTGAATGCTTTTCTTTTGATGCGCTGGTGGTGCGACGTTCGACCTTGGGCTCTGCATCGAAGCTTGAAAAGTTTGACCGCATTTCTCGACCGATCTTCGACGATGGCTGTCGCTGATCGGGCAGCTGTCGAATTTGCTAGAGAAAAATCCTCTTTCCGCTGACTCCCAGAAGGGTGCCGAGCAGCGTCTGCGAACGAAACTCTCGGGATTGATAACATTTCAGCGCGGGAATTGTTCTCTGTCTCTCCCTGACTAGCGTCTCTCGTCCGTAATGGCCCGACCGGCCGCAGGGACCGGCGCCAACCATCGGCGGCCCATCGGTCCAGCAGACCTGCCGGCGCAACAGCACCGGCGCTGCATTAGAGCAGCGAAACAGTTGTCCCTGTCGGCCCGCGTCGCGTGAAATGACCCTCATGTTGTGCTCTCATACACCGGACCGACACCGGCTCCTGAGTGCGCTATCTGACTTGCACCAAGTCCAGAAAAGTGCGGAGTAGGTAGCGTATGAATGACGACGGCAAAGTTGCCGCGGTCGGCGGCGAGAAGGACATCTTCCTCACCATTAACGGCATGAAGATCGTCAAGCGCGAGAACCCCGGGCTGCAAGGTGAGGGACTACGGAAACGTGCATGGAATATCGGTCGAGGTGGATCGATCCCCATAGACCCCACACGCCTGCGGATAGCCTTTGGCGGGATGTACCTGCAGCGTGGCGCGGGACATGAGCGGCAGATGACCAGCACACTCGATCCTCTCAGGAACGATCAACGCGACAACTGTCAAAAATCTGCCGCCAACCTTGTTGCCTCCTTCTGACCACGCGCGACGGCCTCTTCCCCCTTCTCTTTCCCTCCCCACGTCGTCCCTTCCACCACCAGCGTGCGGACCTCTTTGACCCCGATAAACTTCAACCAGAAATCAATGTATCCTTTCTGATGGTCGAACTGGGAAGCGGCAGTCGGCGAGTCTTCCGCGTAGGTCCCGCCCCGCGCATAGACCACGAAGGCGCGGGGGGTTTTCAGCAAAGGACCGTACTCCTTGCCGTCGTAGGTAAAGAGCATGTTCCGCTGACAGACCAGATCAATCAATTGTTTGAGCTTGTATGGGTAGGCGAAGTTCCACATAGGAACGCCCAGTACGATGCGAGACGCTTGCTGAAAGCGCAGCGCCAGTTCCTGGATTTTGTCCCAGACGGCGGTTTCGGCCTGGTCCATTGGTTGTTTGTTCACCCCTTTGTATTTCGCCCCGATGGCTTCCTGGTCGAAGTCCGGCAGGTGTTCCCCCCAGACGTTCAAGGTGTCGATTGTGACATCGGAGTGCAGGGCATGATAAGCATCCAAGAATGCGTTGGTCACAGCGATGGACGCGGATTTCGCACCGCGAGGAGAACTCTGAATGTGGAGGAGGGGCATACATCATCCTTTCTCTCGTTAGCTGCTTTCCAAGCCAGACCACACTTGGCGGGTGGGCGCCGTCACTACCGAAGATGGGCTGTCTCGACTGTCCAGTCGTTCCAATTCATCTCTGAAACGACCCTGACGTTGCTGGGTTCGCCACGAACCGAAAAGTCGGCTCGCGTGCAGAGGCGATACGGCCTCGCATTCGCCCGGTCATCGCCGTCGCGAGCCTGTCGCGGATTAGAGTGGTTGGGCAAGTCTCAGGGGGTGAGGCCGCGCTGACAACCAATCTGAAGAGGGCATGGCGGACCACGGTCTATGCCATCGTGGTGGAGGCCGGCATGCGGGCTTGCCGCTGTGGCGGCTTTGTCGGGACATGCCCCTGGGACTCTAGTACATCGATTCCCTGACAGTGATCCTATACTCGCGATGCGCGAGGATTCCGTCTTTCGCCATGGAATGTAAGCTGACGGTTTGATTCGGCAGCATGGATAAAAAGTCATGGCGGGATGGCGGCGACCGATTGAATTGGCAGTGAACGACGTGGAAGCAGCGGCGTTGAAGGAGATTAGCCGCTCGCGCTCGGAACCGGCGATCCGGGTGCAGAGGGCGCGGATACTGCTGGCCTACCGGGAAAGCCTGTCGTTTTTTGCGGTAGGGCATGCCGTGGGGGTGCACCATCAGACGGTACAACGCTGCGTGGAGCGAGCCGCTAGTCGAAGGCCCGATGGCAGCCCTCGATGACCGGCCGCCGCCCGGCAAGGCACGGGCGATCACTGCTGAAGCCAAAGCTTG
>JASHRR010001466.1 GCA_030037185.1 Xanthobacteraceae bacterium
GCTGAAGCTCCGCATCGATGTCCGGCACATGCTCAGCAAGGTAACGTCCGGCGCAGCGCCGGGGCCTCATTGGCAGATGGCGCGCACGCGGACGATGGGCGCGTGTTGCAGCGGGGACACGCCGCCTACATCGTTGTCGAAACGGTCGAAAAGGCGACAGACAAGAGGTCAGCATCCTTGCTTTGTTGTCGCGTGGCTGATGCTGGTTCTTCGGAAACGATCAGCTCCCCATTTGGCCCGGCGCACTTCCCCACACCCCCTCCGTGCGCCTGGGCCTGCGGCCACTTCGACGGAAGTACCCGGTCCCATGCTGCGGGCAGGGACCGGACTTTCCCAATAAGACCCCATCCCCGACAAGGGGCACCACGAAGGGGACCGAGGTCGCGAGCGGATCTCCTACCGCGTGGAACCGCCCGCGCGGTAAGGATTGTGCATGGCGGATCAGACATTCCGTAGGCCGAAAAGCGGCGCTCAATTGGAATATTGCTGAAAGCATCGCAAACCGCACATTGGGGCTGAAAGTCATACACCCCGGACCACGCCCAATACGGGGGCATAAATGCACCCATACAAGTTGACCAAGGTTGTTCTCGCCACTGCGTTGCTTTCCCCGATCATTCTTGTGTCGGGGACTATCGTGTCGCGTGGCCAGGCCTACCCGGCCCCCCCGGCCTACCCGGCCCCCCCGGCCTACCCGGCCTACCCGCCACCGTCATTCTATATGCCATTCTACATCTGGACGGGCCTCTATGTCGGTGTTCATGCCGGCGGTGGGTGGGCCGATCTTGGTGTCGGCGATACCGGCAGCGGGTTTATCGGCGGCGGGCAAGTTGGGTATAACTATCAGATCAATCAGTGGGTCTTTGGTCTCGAAGCGGAAATCTCAGGGTCGGGCATCAAAAACAACCTCGCAACCATCGGCACGCTGTTCGGCCCGATCACGGCCAACTTCAACTGGAACTCGCTGACGACGCTGACCCCGAGATTCGGTTATGCTTTCAACAACTGGCTGGTCTATGGCAAGGTGGGTGGGGCCTGGGCCGATGTCAGCGTCAGCGTCAACGCCCCCTTCGGTTTTGGCGGCTCGGCCGGAGGGACTGCCAGTGGCTGGGTTGTTGGCGTCGGCGCGGAATATGCTTTCTGGAACAACTGGAGTGCGAAGGTCGAGTACAACCATTTCGATTTTGGACGTGACAGCGGCACCTTCATCACTGGCAACAGCGTGACGCTCCAGACGCTCAAAGTCGGCGTCAACTATCATTTCGGCGGGTCGCCTTTCTGATTTCATCCTGCTGCAGACGAGCGTGAATTGCAGAAACTTGGGGGCGTCAAAAAGGTCGGCGGCATCCTGCCGGCCAGTGTCGCTTATGAGAACCTACCGCCTCGCCGACGTCGCGGCCAAGAGCAACAGCATTGCGGCCGGGTCGAGGAGCACAGCGACGACCATGAATTAACCGAGGACATCCTCTGCGGCGGCACCGATCAGCGTCGCCAGATAGCCCACGGGGCCAAGGTCGGCCTCGGCCACCTTGCCCCTCTGTCAGATATCCAAGGTGACTCTGGCGCGCGCTGCCTCGGACTCATCGATTCCAAATCTCGCTCCGCTCTGCACGGCGATGCTGGCCGGATTGCGGACCTTGATCCAGACACGGCACGGGCCGGATCGATACGTGCCAACCTTCTTCGACACGATGCCCTCGGCGCCAAGCCGTCAGGCGTGCGCGAAGACGACACGGCCGTCCTCTGCGATGTGTTCATTGAACAGGATACCAGTCTCGGTGTTGCGCAATAGCCGCGCCAGCGTGGCCTTGCGGTCGAGGAATGGGCGACTGCGCAAATCCTGTCCGTCATGCTCGATCAGGTCGAAGGCATAGAGGATCGCGGCATCGGCGGCCTTCCGACGGCTCAACTCCTCAAACCGTGACAAGCCATCAGGCCCGAGCACAACCGCCTCGCCGTCGATCGTGAAGCTCTTGACTTTGATTCGCCGAGCCACAGCCGCGATTGTCGGCAGCCTCGCGGTCCAGTCAATGGCATTGCCGCTGTAGAGCCGCACAACGGGACCATCCCGGCGGACGATCATCGGGTAACCGTCATGCTTGATCTCGTGGACCCAATCGGCACCGGCGGGCGGTCTTGCAGCCAAAACGGGCTGGGCCGGAATTATAAAGCCAGGCGGAAGGCGCTTAATCTTCATGACTTCGCGGATCGTCCGCTCCGCCGTAGCACGACAGTTAGCGGCGGCACCGGCTTCCGGTGTGAAGATCGTTTTGTCATCATGCCCGCAGTATCGGCTGGGCCATCAGGATGTCGCCACTGACCAGGCGTTGCGGGCGCATCCAATATCACTCAAGCCTCATGAGGCATCGCGGATTGCTGCGCGGGCACAAGAGCGGGGGCTGAGAGCCGCGAGCGCAGGGGCCTTGCTCGCTCCCGTTATGGGCGAGGCTTAAGTCCTCCTCCCGATCTGACTGTATTCAACCGCACATCATCTCGTGTCAGGATTTGTAGCGAGTCGTGAGATGACAGCATTTTGGCAATTGCACCAACATGAATGGTTACAACGCATGGACCGGAAGCACGTGGCAACAACGCGGGGCAAGCCGTCCGGGGCGGACGATACTTGAAGGTGGATTGGGCCAGATCGTTCCGGCGCTGCTTTGCCTTGTCCTGTTCATACCGTGTCTCGCGTTGGCACAGAGGTTCGACGAGGCGACAGCGCTAACTCAACAAGTAATTTGACTATTTAATCAGGGACATTATTCTGAAGCGCTTCCGCTTGCGCAACGGGCGCTGACTATACGAGAGAAGGCTCTCGGCCCCGATCACCCGAATGTTGCGACAGCACTAAACAATTTGGCGGAGCTTCATCGAGTCCAGGGACGCTACGCGGATGCCGAACGGCTCCACAGACGGGCGCTAGCCCGGAATTCTCAAACATTTGAGCGCATCGGGGGCGCGAATCAGCGAAAGTTGTTGTGCCGGAACAGCTTTCCATCAATTCG
>JASHRR010001467.1 GCA_030037185.1 Xanthobacteraceae bacterium
ACCGCCGCGGCGGCGTCTTCGTCGCTGGTGACGTCCAGTTTCAGCGGCACGGCACCCTCCAGGGTAACGGCCTCCGGATTGCGCGCCGCGGCGTAGACCTTCGCTGCCCCCATCTCCACAAGCGCCTCGGCAAAGGCGAGGCCGAGGCCCCGGTTGGCGCCCGTCACCAGGGCGATTGATCCTGCAACCTTCATGATCCTGTCTTGCTCCCGGTCGTGACCATCATACTTGCGCAAACATGATGATCATCATATTTGCTTTCAAGAGCCCCACCGATGATTTATCGACAGGAGCCAGCGAGACCGGAACAATGCGCTATCCCGCCAGCCAGACGGCCGAGAAGCACGAGAGAATTCTGAGGGAGGCCGCGCGGCTGTTTCGTGAGCGCGGCTTCGACGGCGCTGGTGTTGCCGACATCATGAAGGCCGCCGGGCTCACGCATGGCGCCTTCTATGCGCATTTCCCTTCGAAGGACGCACTGCAAGCCGAGGCCGTGGAGCGCGCATTCGCGCAATCGGACAACCGAATTTACGCTCTGACGGCAAATGCAGGTGACCCAAAGCGGGCCTTCCTCGATGGCTATTTGAGCGCAGCGCATCGCGATCATCCGGGGTCCGGCTGCATTATGGCAGCGCTGGGGCCGGAGATCGCCCGCGATTCTGCGGCCCGCAGGCCCTTCACCCAGCGGGTGAAGCACATGATCGACAGGATGGCCGCGCGGTTTCGGTGGAAGCGCAAGGGCGCCGCGCGCCGCAACGCGATCCATCTCCTGTCGGCGGCCGTTGGGGCGCTGACTTTGGCGCGCGCCGTCGATGACCCCCGACTCTCCGACGAGATACTGGAAAGCGTCCGCGACAGTCTGACCTCGCTATAGGCAAAGTCGACCGTGGCCTCATTCGCAAGCCGAGCCTTCCGCGAATGATCGTGTCGGGCGCAAAGCCGAATACGCCATCTCGAAGAAATTCATTCGCACCGACCTGCAACGCCCTGCCGTGAGGATGAAGACGACCACAGGCACCGATCGGCTTGCCGATCTGCCAGCCCATGCCGTTCTCGATTGTGCCACTCGCCTCGATGGTGCGCTGCGAACCTGCTTCGAACACCGTAAGGCTGGGCTTTCCCGAGCCAAAGAAGAAATTCGTTGGCAAGGCTGCCGTCTATTGCGTTGGTCATCCACCGCAAAGTGCGCGAGCGGCGAAACAACATCCTTCACCAAATTTCCCACCTGCTGACAGCAGGTGTCATCAAGTTCGAGACGCTGAATGTCAAAGGCCTGATGCGTAACCCGAACTTGGCACTGAGCGTCGCCGACGCTGGTATGTCCAGGTTGGTAACGTTCACCGCGTTCCGATTGGCGAGGGCGGCTGGTCGAAAAAATGGTTCCCGTCGAGTCAGACTTGTTGCCAATGCGGCTGCATCAATTCCGACATGAAGGCGTGTTTTCGTTTGCGCCGAATGCGGCACTGAAGGCCGCGATCGCAACGCGTCGCGCGACGTCTACTGGTAGGGCGAGGAACGCCGGAACCGGGATCGGCAACGGCCCTGCGTGCGAGCAGATCGGAGAGCAGGGCGTGCCATTCGGCGGCGCGATCCCGGCGCCGGTCGTTGAACCGCGAATTGAAGCAGGAGAGGTTGACGATATGTCGGCTACCGAACAATCAGCGGCTTACGACTCAGATACGTTCAGGTGCGAATGCCTCTCGGGCGCCCGCGGCGTGGCGTGATCGCAGGTGCGGCCCATGATCGGCGACTTTACGACAAGCTGACTTGCCTCGATGAACGGCTGGCGTCGCCCTCGGTGTCCGTCTTGGCATCACCCGCAGCGAGGACCGACCATGCTCTTCTCGGGCGAGCATCGGCGCCCGTAGCCGAGGCCACATGAACGAAGCAACAATAGGGTGGCTGCAGCAGGTCAGGCCAATCGGCGTGGTGCTGGCCATCGGATTTGCGCCTGCGCTGATTGCTCGCTGGAAGCGACGCCGGATGGCACCATGGTACCTCTACGGTGTCGTCTGCGCACTGTTAGCTTGGCCCGCAGTCGCCCTGCCGGCGATCCACGCCGTGCTTCTTCGACCGCACGGCAAGCGCGAGCAGATCACCCAACAGCGCCGCAGGGCCAGCGCGTTGGCCTTGCTCAAGGAGCACAGTGTGCGTTCCTACCCGAGCTGGATAGCAGAGCTGCGAAGCAAATCGCCCGCCGGGATCGAGCGCTGCCGGTATGCACGTGACCACCTTGGACCGGGCGAGGCACTCGCGCTCGTCCGCGAGCGCGCTGAAGCAGGCGACAAGCATGCCGTGTCGTATCGGCATGGAGATGTTCATCTAGGCTACGTTCCCAGGCGACACCGTTGGATTGCCGAAGCGATTGATGACGGGCTTCGCCTCCTCGCCATCGTTGAAACCGTCAAGACCGGCTTGGTTTTCCGCCGGCGCGCAAAATTCGTCGGCACGCGCATCATCGTTCTCTACGGGGGCCGTTAGCGAGTCCTGCTGGGTGAGGTTCAGCGAGGTGGGTGATGCTGCTGCGCAGCCGTGATCGTTGGCCACAGCGAAGCGGCGCAAAGGAGGCCGAGGAGGCGACCCGAAGAGCCGTCTGCGAGATGGGCACGGGCGCGCTCGCTCGACGAGGAGGCCGGCGCAGCCTTTGGGAACCTTTGTAGCTGTGTCGGATTGATGACTTAGGTCCGTAAAAATCCTAAATTGGCCAGTGTACCAACGGTGAGAGATGATTATGGCAAGCGTATACGTAGAACCGCGCCCCAAAGGCCGCCCCGAAGGCAGTCCTATCGAGGACTATGTCGTCGAGGACCATGCGGACCATGTGCTCGGCACTTTCAAAACCCAGCATGAAGCCATCGAATGGGCTAAAGGCCAGGGCCATACTCCTCATGTCGCTCGCGTCCGGCACCTGAATGATAAGAAAAAAGCCGATCACTGGCGGGCGGTTTAAGACCGGATTCAGGTAACGCCGGTCAACTTTTTTGCGATCCGCGGATCTGAGGTTCCTTGCCGGGCGTAGGGGCAGGCTGCTCGGACAATCACCTTGCGGCCGCCAGCTGGGTTTTTCGAAGCCTATCCGAGTTGCCCTCCCGTCGGAATGCTCGCCGCAGCAATCCGTTCGCCTTCATCGGCGCCGCCCGGTGTGTGTACGAGCACGCGTCCTGTTTCGCACAGCCGATCTTCTATCGCGCTACGCGCTTAGCATCGCGACAGCCTTTCGCGCGGCCGATATCCATGCGGCTCAAAGGAAACAATGGTCCACGGCAGTCGTTATTACCGGATGCCAATATAGGGGTCGGCATGACGAAAAAGCGCATCGGTATCCTCACCGGCGGTGGCGACGTACCGGGCCTCAACGCGGTCATCAAGACGGTAACTTACCGCGGCACCGAGAACGATGTGGAGGTCATCGGTCTTCGCCGCGGCTGGGAAGCACTCACGCACCTGAACATCGAAGATCCAGCCAGCAGGTCCCAATACGTCATCCACCTGAACCGTGAAAATACCCGCACCATCGATCGGCGCGGCGGAACCATGCTGCACTCAAGTCGCACCAATCCGTCCAAAATGCAAAGGCTGCCCCATCATCTCTCCGATAAGGACTCTTCAGTCGCCGTGAGCACCGACGGCGGCGCCGCGACCGAGACGTGGGACGTCACCGGCCGAGTACTGGCGAACCTGTCGGCCCTCGGCATCGAGCATCTGATTGCGATCGGCGGAGACGACACGCTGAGTTACGCGGCCAAGCTCAACTCGCTCGGCGTCAAAATCATTGCGATCCCGAAGACGATGGACAACGACGTCCACAACACCGAGTATTGCATCGGCTTCTCGACCGCCATCACCCGGGCCAGCGACGCCATTCAGCGTCAACGCACCTCCGTCAGCTCGCTTGAGCGGATCGGCATTTTCCGTGTCTTTGGGCGCAATGCCGGGTTTACGGCACTGTACACCGCCTATGCGAGCTCTATCCGATGCGTCATACCCGAGTACAAAGTGAACCTCGACAAACTCATCCGGCTGCTCATCGAAGACAAGCGCTCCAACCCGAGCAATTATGCGATGGTCGTGCTTAGCGAAGGCGCCGAATGGGAGGGCTGCAAGGCGCAGGAATACGGCGAGCCTGATGCCTACGGCCATTGCAAGAAGAGCAATGTCGCCGAGTCGCTTGCCGAAGAGATCAGGCCGTATATCGGAGAGGAGACAATCGTCTCCGATCTCACATACGACCTGCGATCGGGCGATCCAGACTTCATCGACAAGCTCGTCGCCGTAACCTTCGGCAACGTGGCATACGACGCAATCGCGGAAGGTAAGACGGGCCTGATGTCAGCGTTGGTGGAGGGCCGCTACGATCTTGTCCCTATTCCTGACGCGCAGCTCGGGCCGCGTGGGTTGGACGTTGCCACGACCTACGACACTGAGCGCTATCGTCCCATCTACGCCAATAAGCGCGGGCTGCCGATTTTTTTGAATCGCGCGTGGTAGGTTTAGGTGGTGCCGCGCATCAGCTGCGCCGATCCATGTCGATCGCGGCTCCGGTCAGCGCAAGCCGCCGATGATTGGCCCGACAGCGAGCGCGATACCGAGCGGCGCCCCGGGTTGCGAAGCGCCCCGCCCGCGGACGCATGCGAGATGATGTTAGCGATGCGGTGAGGAACAAGCAGCCGCCGGTTGGTTTCTCTGATCGAGCGTTGTTGTGCTCCGGGCCATCATGGATATCAGCGTGTTTGCGCTTTCCGTCAGCCTCGAACGCGGCTAATTGGGGTCGCTTCCTGGGCTGGCAAAGACTGCCCAGAAGCGCTTGCCACACATGGGCCGTCGGCGAGGTTAACTTGCAGCGGAACTCTACAAGCTCAAACGAATTTCGGTCGACCCCGACTGGTCAGCAAATTGGCGTTCGCCGGCGAGCTGATGCCGGGCACCTTATTGGAGCACATCGGAGGCATTCCACGGGACGCCCGAGATGCGTAAACGGCTCCGGAGGCCGAAGACAAAACCGCGGGGAGCTGGCGGGAACTCCAGACCTTTCCGGACAAACAGGCAATGTGCCTCGATTGCCACGGCCCCAGCGGGGTCGATATTCGGCTGGCGTCATCGCGCGATGAAATGCCCTTGCCTGAGAGGAGAACCGCGCATTGAAGGCGATCTGTGCAAGCGGCAGTCTGCCTGCTGCTGTTTCGAGCATCGCCTTCTCGAGCCGAAGCCGGCTAACATACCGATGTGGCGAGATGGCGATGGCGCGCGTGAACATGCGCGAAATGGAATGTACCAAGCCCGCGATTCTGGCCATCCGAGCAGCCACTGTCAGAGAGGCCGTTTCCACATACATAGGGGTGCGGTTTCATCTGTCATCTCTGATAGGGTCGAGAGCGCTGTCGAACCGATGACGTCCGCTCGGAGGCCGGCGATAGAACGAATCGAGTTGGCGGGCGACTGCGGAAGATTAAAGTCATCGTTTAATCGACGGAACAGCGTCACGGCCACGTATAAATGCATCGATCTGGCAACAGGGGCTGTGATCGTGGCCACGTGGTCATCGACCCAACCGGACTGAGGGCAAACTGTTCCGGTCTAGGCCGGTCCAGTGATGGGTTTATGGCAGCGTCTGCTGCGACACCTGCGCCATGGCGCTGCCGGTGTGACATTCTCACGATTCCTCTTACTTGGATACTTGCGGCGGAAGAACGCTTCGCTGCGCTCGCGAAGGCCCTGGAACGCGAACATAGAGCCTCGGCATCGCGAAACAGCCCGATGGCGCCCGCAGCAATCATCCCGGCAAAGACGGACTGCCCTACCACTAAGGGCGGCTCCCAATCGGACCCTAGAAATCAGCCTCGGTCGCGGTCGGCACCGCGGTGTCCTTTCCCGTGTAGTATTCGTGCGGGTTTTCAGCACAGACAAGTTCCTGCGGTTCCTCCAGCGCGCGGCGATAAGTAACCGTCGCCGACCATGGCGCGGTGAAAACCGCTTCATCCTCGACCGTGAATTGGAGCTGTAGTGCTTTGCCGGTATAGGTTGGATCAACCTCCGCTCCACCATCATTACTCCGGAGACGAAAATTCTCCTTTGCGTTCCGTTCCCAATATTCTTTCGCGGCTTCGTGTTCGAGCAGCCGATAACGCTCCACCACATGCAAAGCTTCGCTGTGCGGGGTGCCGTACCAGTCGACCATCGAAAAGGGGCCGATCTTGATGCCAACGGTGTCTACAACCAGCGTGTCGCCTTCATAATGGCCGACCGAGTCTCCATACCAGGAGGGTATCACCCGCGAGGGATGAGGGTCGTTCAGTCGTATCTGGCGAAATTCATGATTGAAGGGATAAAGTATTGTGACCTTGCCAGGCTGCTGGAGTATCTGAATTCCAAGGTTCTCAAAAATGTAGGGGACCCCTGCGGGCCAACACTGATTAAATGGGGTCGGATAGGCCACCCCGGCCAAAGAGCTTTCGCCTCGCTTCTTCACGATTTCCGCCGCCTCGGGCTTCAAGATCGGATTGGTGTAATCACCAACCAGCCTCGAGGGGTTACCGACGAGCACGTTGCTTGTCCGCGGCAGAGGTAGGCCGTTGCCATCGAAGACTTGCCGCACGCGCGCTCTGTTCGATACCGGCCCGGGGCCTGATGCGGGCGGTTCGAAATTTGGGATGTAGGGGTGGGACCATGTACCGGAAAAATCCGGGCGCGAGGACGTGCTTTGCACATTACCATTGGTCGGCCCAGCCGCCTGCGCGGCTGCTTGTCCCCATGCGGGCGCCGCAGCCGTAAGCAGCGCGGCCGTCACGAGAGTAGATCGCGTGTCCATGATGGCTCCTCCGTTGGAGAAGATCGTGAGCGGATGGGCGAGCAGACGTCGAATCCTATTTACAAGGGATGCGGTTTCAAGTTGATCGGGCGGGCTCGCGACTTCCCCGCATTTGGTCCGTCGTGACAGCGACGCCGATCCCATACTGGAGCACCTTGATATCTATTTCAGTTCTTCTCAGCCGTTCACGAAGCCGACGATGAGACAGGTGACTTCCTCGGGATGCTCGGCGGCAATGAAATGCCCCGATCGATCATGTGAAGCTCGCGTCTCAAAGCTTGTTAACAGTCTCAAGGGCGTTCCAGCAGGCTGTCGCGAAATCTCCGGCCGGAGATCACCGGCCGCTATAAGGATGGCGTCTTGTTGACTCGAAGGGTCACTTTCATCTCTAGTGAGTTGCGCATCGCCATGTGGACCGGGCGGTGGTCGTCACACAAACTCCCTTCCGGACCTCCGGTCTATTTGAGCTATCGCTACGCCAGCAATCCGCTCATCGGCGCGACAGCGTCGCTGTCCGGGAAGATGTCTCCGGTTAGCACGCGCTCGTCCACGCGCAGGTGATCGCGCAGCAGACCCTTAAGGACGGCGCGCAGATCAGTGGTCGCCTTGAGGTCGCGCGCCTCGTAAAGGTCGGTCTCCTTGACGCCGGGCCAATCAGCCAACACGCGGCCGCCCTTGAGCGCGCCGCCCAACAGCAGCGCAACGGTCGCGGTGCCGTGATCGGTACCGGCGGTGCCGTTGATGCGGGCGGTGCGGCCGAACTCGGTGATAAGCGACACCACGGTCTCGCTCCAGGCGGCGCCCATATTGGTCTCGATTGCGCCAAGCGCCGCATCGAGTGCGCCGAGCAGTTGTGCCAGCCGGCCGTTGACCACGCCCTCGTTATTGTGGGTGTCCCAGCCGTCAAGCGCGAGCGCGCCGACACGCGGACCGTCGGGGTTCGCCAGGAACTTTGCCGCCGCGCCCGCGGCTTCGGTGAAATAGGCGCGCACCTGGTTGATGTTGCCGACCTGAACAACCGGACCCATTTCGCCCGGCTTGAGATCGGGCAACCCCGCCCTCGCAAGCGACGACAGGTCAATGCGATCTTCCAGCACGCGCGCGAGCTTCGGATCGGTGTGGCGATAGAGGTCGAGCAGGCGCAGGGTGGTGTCGTCGCTCACCGGCGGCAGCCGCGACGGCACCCATGACAGCACTGGCGCGGCACCCCGCACCACCAGCGGCGTTATCGGGCCGACCGCAAAGGTCCGCCGCCCGTTGGTGCTGGTGCGGACGCGGTCGCCGGGCTCGAGCTTGACGAGCGCGCGATTGAGCCAGCCGCTATCGGCTCGGCCGGGCCGCGCGAGGCCGCTTTCGAGCACGTCCTGCCCGTCGAAGTGAGAGCGGTCGCGGTAGGGCGTCGCAACCGCATGCACCACAATGGCCTGACCGGCCTTATAGAGCCGATGCAGGTTCGGCATTGCCGGATTGAGTGCGAAGAAACCGTCGAGCGGCAAGGCTGGCGTCGCGCCATCGAGCTTGAGGGCGTTGTCGCCACGCAGCTTCACCCAATCGGGGTCACCGACTGGCGCCACGGCGGCCAGCCCGTCGAGCGCGCCACGCAGAACGATTGTGAGGAGACGGGGATCGCGGCCTTCAGCGCGCGCGATCTTGGGCACGAAGGCCCAGGCGAACAGCGCGCCCGAGCCAAGCAGCAGCTGGCGGCGGGTTGCGGCGTGAGGACACGAGACGGGAAGCCTGACGGACATGATTATCTCCGTTGGAATTCGGGGGCCATCAGCAGCAGCGTCACCGCCTGCTGCTTGGTCTCGGCGCGGTTCACAGCATTGCGGGTATCCGCCGAGGCGAGCGGGCCGAGCGCAGTTTCAAGCATCGCCTTGGGATCGAGCCGTTGTTGATTGGCGGGGTTCTGTGCGATCGCATTGGCGGTATCGAGGCGATGGCCGATGCCGTCAACCCAAGCCTCTTCGTCATCAGGGAAGCCCTTGGGTGCGGGCGGACGCCACAGCGGCTCGCCCAGCCGGGTGAGTGCCGGCACGGTTAGCCGCGCGTCTACCCCATTGAAACCGGCGGCGCGGATATAGGTCATCATCCATTCGCTGGGCCGCTTGAGCTTGGTCTGCTCCGGCGCCCACGATTCGGGCGCCATCACGAGGGCGCGGGCCACCTGCCAGAGGTCGCCGTCAGTCTCGACGAACTTCTGGCGCAGCGTTTCGACGAGCGTCGCCGGCGGCTCGTCGGCAATGAAATGCCGCGCGAGCTTGGTTGCGACGTGTAGCGCCGTCGCCGGACGGCGGGCGAGATCGGCGAGCACCGCCTTGCCTTGCTCAAATCCGGTGTCGCGGTAAGCCTTGCCGAGCACGGTCTGCGAACCCGGTTCATGAAAACGCGGGTAGAATAGGAACTCGCCACCGCGCTCGGGGACATCCCCGAAGATCGTCCAACCGGTGATCACCTTGGCGAAGCCCACCACGTCATCCTGGGTGTAGCCGGTGCGCACGCCGAGCGTATGCAACTCCAGGACCTCGCGGCCGAGGTTCTCGTTGAGGCCGCGATCGCGGTTGATCCCGGCCACCGAGTTCGGGCCCATCGACGCCGCATTGCCCAGATATATCAGCATCGCCGCATGACTCTCGGCGGCAATCAAAAGATCGACGAACTTGCCGAGCACGTGCGGGCGGATCGCCTCGCGCTCGTAACCACCGGCCTGCACGGTAACGTCGGAGTTGATGCAGAAATGGTTCGACCAGAACCATACAAGACGCTCGGCAAACCCGATCTCGGCCCGCACGGCGCCGTCGTAGTGGGCCTTGGCCTCACGGAAGAAATTCTCAAGCATCGGAGTTTCGGGCTGCGGCGGCGTCGTTTTTGCCTCCGCGGGTTTTGCCGCGGCACCCTTGGCGTCTCCGGATTTCTCCATCCCGGCGTTTTCGCTCATCGGGTTTTGCATCGCCGGATTATCAGCGGCGAGCTTCGCGGCTTCCTGCCGTGCGGCTTCCTTTGCAGCCTCTTGGCGCTTGGTCTCCAACTTTTGCTTCGCCAAACGCTCGGCGTTGAAGTCCGACGCCATGCGGCTCGCCGCACCACCGCTTATCAGCCCGGCATCGGCAATCTGGCCGGCGTTTGGCTTGTCGAGCTCGGCAAGGAGCGCGCCTCGTGGATCGGACGCGATCGCCGCGATCGTACCGGCACGCGGTCCGAACCCAAATCGGTGCAGCGCAAGAGCGGCTCCCCGGGGGTCAACGGTCATGACTTTGTTCCTGCGGTTGATGGCATTTGGTCCCTGCACAGCCAGCAAAATTTGGCCGAGGCCGGAGATGCAAAGGCGTGTCAGGCTCGGCGCGAGGCCGCTGCTCCGAGCAATCGAGTTATCATCACTTCTTCGAACAGGTATCGTGTCTAGTTTGTTTATCGGTCGTCATTTTCCGAATCTTTCGAATCGCAAACGTCAGTCGGCATCCAGCTTGATCGAGACGCGCGTAAGCCAGCAGATGCGACGTTCAACGTCCCCGTTGGAATACGTGATGGTTTCCACCTCGGGTGCGAGAGCGGATGTGACCAGGGTGCGGCCATCGGCCGAAATGAGGCCCGTACGCGTCGGAACGCCCTCGAGCTTGAACGTTTGCCCCGCCCGCGGGCCGGTCAAAACCTTTCCAACATCTGTTCCCGGGACATCTTGGCTGGTAACCGTGTCGCCTCTCACAGTGTAAGTGAACGAAGCGATACTCTGGCTGGACCCCGCCGCCGGCAGGAACCCGACTGTCGGCGGAACAGTAATGGACGTGGAGTTCAGTGTGAGGGTTGCGGTACCGTTGCCATTGAAAATCGTAACTCCTTCAACACCAAAGGAAGCCGAAAAAGTCGTACCGAGGGCTTGGAAGCTGCTGTTAAATCCACCCGACGCATAAAGGCAGGCGTCGGTGCCGGTGAAGCCGTAAGTTCCTTTCAGCTGCGAGGAATCAGCGATTGCGCTGGCCGAATAGATAGCTACCACGGCAGACCCTGATAATATTAATAATCGTTGCATAGGGCTTCCTCCCACTCGAATGCGCGCGGCACCGGCATTTTTCTTCAGACTGAGGAGGGCGCCGGCCAATAATGTAGCTTTACGTATTTTAGTGCTAAGGCATGTAGCAGATATGCCTGCGCGACGCAAGCTCTTTTCCCTGCGCGAACACCGCACCCCGGATAAAGTCTTAAGCGCGTTACGCGCTTAAGACGCGCTGTGGCGAAATCCGGGTAGCAGTATTAGTCGAAGTCTTAATCCGCCGGCGACGCCCTGGGGACAACAGTGGGTTACGCTCGGGTGAGCCGTTCTACGCCTCAGCAGTCAATACTGCGGGCCGAGCGCAATTCGCCCGATCCTGCCCTGCTTGACGAGGCGAATGCGCCACTCCGCCGAGCCATTGGCAAAATGGACGAAGTAGACGTCAGCGCCATT
>JASHRR010001468.1 GCA_030037185.1 Xanthobacteraceae bacterium
CCTGGAACCGCGTTGGCGGTGACGGCTATCGCTGACTCCGCAGATTCGCTGAATGGGATCTCAGGCAGTCGAGGCGTCGCCGGCGCGGTCGGCGTAAATATAGAGCGGCCGTGCCGTGCCTTCGACGACTTCCTTGGAAATCACCACCTCTTCGACGCCCTCGAGGCTCGGCAGATCGAACATGGTGTCGAGCAGGATACTTTCCATGATCGAGCGCAGGCCGCGGGCGCCGGTCTTGCGTTCGATTGCCTTGCGGGCAATGGCCCCCAGCGCCTCCTCGGCCAGGCTCAGATCGATGCTCTCCATTTCGAACAGCCGCTGGTATTGCTTGACCAGGGCATTCTTCGGCTCCAGCAGGATGCGCTTGAGCGCCGGCTCGTCAAGGTCCTCCAGCGTCGCCACCACAGGCAGACGGCCGACAAATTCCGGGATCAGGCCATATTTCAGAAGATCCTCCGGCTCCACGTCACGGAAGATTTCGCCGGCCTTGCGATCCTCTGGCGCAGCCACCTTGGCGCCAAACCCGATCGAGGTGGCGCGGCCGCGGGCCGAGATGATCTTCTCAAGCCCCGCAAACGCTCCCCCGCAGACGAACAGAATATTGGTGGTGTCCACCTGCAGGAATTCCTGCTGCGGATGCTTGCGGCCTCCTTGCGGCGGCACCGACGCGACGGTTCCCTCCATGATCTTGAGCAGCGCCTGCTGCACGCCCTCGCCGGAAACATCGCGGGTGATCGAAGGATTGTCCGACTTGCGACTGATCTTGTCGATCTCGTCGATGTAGACGATGCCGCGCTGAGCCCGCTCCACATTGTAGTCTGCCGACTGCAAGAGCTTGAGGATGATGTTCTCGACATCCTCGCCGACGTAGCCGGCCTCGGTCAGCGTGGTCGCATCGGCCATCGTGAACGGAACATCAAGAATGCGCGCCAGCGTCTGCGCCAACAGTGTCTTGCCAGACCCCGTCGGTCCGATCAGCAGGATGTTCGACTTGGCAAGCTCGACATCATTGTGCTTGGTCTGATGGTTGAGCCGCTTATAGTGGTTGTGAACCGCAACTGAGAGCACCTTCTTGGCATGGTCCTGGCCGATCACGTAGTCGTCGAGGACCTTGCGGATTTCCTTGGGCGTGGGGATGCCGTCGCGCGACTTCACCAGCGAGGACTTGTTCTCCTCACGGATGATGTCCATGCACAGTTCCACGCACTCGTCGCAGATGAAGACCGTCGGTCCGGCAATAAGCTTGCGCACCTCATGCTGGCTCTTCCCGCAGAACGAGCAATAAAGCGTGTTCTTTGAATCGCTGCCGCCGACTTTACTCATTCCTTCGCTCCGGTCGACTCCGCCTCCACTCTGCCTCCCGGCTACAGGGACGCTAGATCGGGGGGCGGGCCTGCTGTCAAACCCCGCCTCAGCTAATCACCGGTTTTGCCGTCGCCCCCGACGGCCAAACACGCCCCCCCGGATCCCCAAGCGAACACGCTAGTCGAAATATAATCAATATTCCATTAACAAGGCGTTCTGGTTCCCTGTCATCAGACCTCCCGCCGGCCCCCTCGCTGGGCTCGGCTCGGAGACATTCCGGGCGATATTAACAACGACCGCGGTTGCGCTGCAACAGGAGTTCGTGATGCAGCGGACCCGGCCTGTGCGGCAGGAACCCGCGCCCCTCGATGCAGTTCATCGCCGCGACAGCGTGCTGCCGGCCGCCGCAGCGCCCTGCGCCGCAAGACTTTCCCGCGACCCCGCCGTCGGGTCGCGGGCGTCCTGCCAGGCTCTCTAAATGGGCGGGCGGGAGGGTCGGGCGAGGGCGATCGCTGGCTGGTCACGCCTTTTCAAGCTCCTCAACTCGCTTCTCGATGACCTTATCGACAAGCCCGAACTCCTTCGCCCCCTCGGCAGTGAAGAACTGGTCGCGCTCCAGCGCCTCCTCGATTCGCTTGATCGCCTGACCGGTGTGCCTGACGTAGATTTCATTCAGCCGCTTGCGGACGTTCAGGATCTCCTGGGCGTGAATCATGATGTCGGTGGCTTGCCCCTGGAAGCCCCCGGACGGCTGGTGAACCATGATGCGGGCATTGGGCAGCGCAAACCGCATGTCCTTTTCCCCGGCAGCGAGCAACAAGGAACCCATCGACGCAGCCTGCCCGGTGCACAGCGTGGTAACCGGCGGACGAACGAACTGCATGGTGTCGTAGATCGCCAGTCCAGACGTGACCACCCCGCCCGGCGAATTGATGTACATGGAGATTTCCTTTTTGGGATTGTCGGCCTCCAGGTACAAGAGCTGGGCCACAACGAGCGACGACATTCCGTCCTCGACCGGGCCGGTGATGAAAATGATGCGCTCCTTGAGGAGCCGCGAATAGATGTCGTAAGCCCGCTCGCCGCGATTGGTCTGCTCGACCACCATCGGCACGAGGTAGTTCATGTAGGTGTCGACGGGGTCGCGCATGTCCGCTCTACTCCCTCGGGACGCGCAGGCGATTGTCTCCCGCGCCTCGTAAACGCTGCTGCCATTTCAAGTGTACGTAGCCCATAGGGATATATGCGCCCAAGCTCTGCCGACAAGTCTTCCCCGCCCCGCTCGGCTGGCGACTGTCTTCGGCCGACAGGCCGCGGCGATCCGGCCTCTGCCTGGGCGGCGAAACCGCCCCGCACCGGCTCAGGCGGCCGGCAACGCGTCCTCGTCTTCCCTGAAAAGCTCGTCCTTGCTCACCTTCGTCTCGACAACATCGGCCAGCTCAACGATGAAGTCCACCACCTTTTCCTCAAAGATCGGCGCCCGCACGCTCGCCAGCGCATTATAGTTTTTCTGGTAGTAATCCCACACTTCGCGCTCGCGCCCCGGATATTGCCGCGCTCTCTCCATCACCGCCCGCGATACTTCGTCATCATTGACCTTGATGCTGTTCCTGTCACCGATCTCCGCGAGCACAAGGCCGAGGCGGACCCGCCGGTCGGCGATGCTGCGGTACTCGTCGCGCGCCTTTTCCTCGGTCGTGCCTTCCTGCTCGAAGGTGCGGTTTTGCGCCTTCAGGTCCGCCAGCACGGTGTTCCAAACGTTGGTGAACTCCTGCTCCACCAGCGATGGCGGCGCCTCGAATTTGTGAAGCCCGTCGAGCTTGTCCAACAGTTGTCGCTTGAGCTTCTGCCGGCTGGCGCCGGCATATTCCTGGGCGATCCGCTCCTTGACGGCCTGCCTGAGCTTATCGAGCGACTCAAGCCCAAGCGACACCGCAAAGGCATCATCCAGCGCCAGTTCGTTTGGCTGCTCGACCGACTTGGCCACCACCTCGAACGAGGCGGCCTGGCCTGCGAGCTTCTGGGTCGGGTAGTCGTGCGGAAACGTGGCGTTGACGGTGCGGGTCTCGCCCGCCGCAATACCCACCAATTGGTCCTCGAACCCGGGCAGGAAGACGTTCGCGCCGATTTTAATCGGTACGTTTTCGGCGGAACCGCCCTCGAACGCTTCGCCATTGACGGTTCCGTTGAAGGAAATGATGACGCGGTCGTCGCGCTCTGCTTTGCCGCCATCCGGCCTTGCCGTGTAGGTACGGTTCTGCTCGGCAAGCCGGCGGACCCCCTCATCGACATCAAGGTCGGTCACGTCTGCGACGATCTTTTCGAGCTTGATCGCCTTGAAATCAGCGAGCGCGATCTGCGGCACGACCTCAACTGCCATCGTGTAGGAGAGGTCGGTCTTGCCGGTGATCACCTGCTCCACTTCGCTCTTGTCCTCCGGCAGGGTGACCTGGGGTTCCATCGCCAGCTTCAGTCCGCGATCGGTTACGATCTTGGTGTTCGTCTCGCGCACCATCTGCTCGATGGTTTCAGCCATCATGGCGCGGCCATAGATCTTCCTGAGATGGTCGACCGGGACCTTTCCGGGCCGGAACCCGTTGATCCGCACCCGATCTTTCATTTCCATCAGGCGCTCGGTGAGACGTGCGCCCAGCTCCGTGGCCGCAACCGTCACGCGGAACTCGCGTTTGAGGCCTTCGCTCGTGGTCTCGGTGAATTGCATCGCTTGCTGACTCGTCGGGTTTGCATCTTGCACTTAGGCCCCTCCCTGGCCCTTCCCCCTGAAAAGGCAAGGAAGAGGAAGCCGCTGCGGCCGGGGGGCGTGGTGCGGGCGGAGGGATTTGAACCCCCACGACTTTCGTCACTGGAACCTAAATCCAGCGCGTCTACCAGTTCCGCCACGCCCGCAAGGGGCTACTCCGCGGCGCGGCGGGGCTTATATCACGGCACCGGTTCGCGGCGCACCAGAAAAATAACGCAAAATTCGCCTGCTCGCCTGCCGGGTCCGGCCTACCGGCGTGCCGGACCCAATGCTACCTTAACTCCCGATCCCGGCCATCAAGCGAGACGCCCATGACACCCAACGTGGAGACCGCAGCGATCAAACGCAATACTGCATTCGAAACGATCCCGACCGGCGCCGCGCTCGGCGCCGAGGTCAGGGTGGGCGATCTGCGAATGCTCGACGATGCTGGCTTTGCGCATATCCTCGCGGCGTGGCGCGCGCACAGCGTATTGCTATTGCGCGATCACACCCTGTCCGATCACGAGTTGATCGCCTTCAGCCGGCGATTCGGCGACCTCGACTGGGCGCCGGTTCAGGAGAACGGCCGACGGTTCGTCGACGGCTTGCCGGAAATCTACATCGTCTCCAACGTCAAGGTGAACGGCGAAGCGATCGGCAGCCTCGGCGATGGCGAGGCGGTGTGGCACACCGATATGTCGTATCTCGACGTGCCGCCCAAAGCGAGCATGCTCTATGCTCTCGAAATCCCGCCGCATGGCGGCAACACCTCGTTTTGCTGCATGTATTCAATCTACCAGGCGCTGCCTTGCGCCCTCAAGGCGCGCATCGAGGGCCTCAAGATCAAGCACGACGGCACCTACAACAGCGGTGGTTACGTGCGGCAGGGCGTGACGGTGAGCGACGACCCGCGTCTCTCTCCAGGGGCGCTGCATCCGCTCGTGTGCACCCATCCAGACACCGGACGGCGCTTGCTATATCTTGGCCGCCGCCGCAACGCCTACCTCGCCGGGCTCGACCCTGTGGCATCGGAAGCCTTGCTCGACGAGTTGTGGAGCTACGTGCCCCGGCGGCAATTCTGTTGGGAGCACGTGTGGCGAGTGGGCGACCTCGTGCTGTGGGATAATCGCTGCACCATGCATCGGCGCGACGCTTTCGATCCCCAGGCGCGGCGCATCATGCATCGCACCCAGATCAAGGGCGACGCGCGGCCGACGTGACCGAGATCGGGCCCGTCGCAGCGCCGCGACGCCGTCTTTTGCCCGGGGCTTCGCCCTCGCGCGGCGGCGCCCATCGGGCCCGCGCTACCGGTGATTGCAACCTGCGGGGAGGATGAGCGAGGCGGCGTTGGCCAAGGCTTTAGGACGCCATCGCCTTGTCGTTGCGGATTGAGCGCGCGGGCGACCCCCATCAAGAGCCTCCCCGTCACGCCCGCGGCGGCCGGCCGCGGTGGCCGAGGGCGCGATGAGGGGGAGCGCCTCTTTTTTGGTAAAATCGCCCTGTCCAGCAGCCACTGGCGCAGGGTTCGCGATCATCATTGCGTCGGCTTGTTGCTCAGCCAGTACTAACGGTGGCCGAGTTGCTGGCTTTATTGTAAAAGCCCTTCAGGAGCCGGCGCGGACTTCCCTTAAGGGAGCATTCACCATGACACGGCGCGATCTTTTGGCTTGCGGTGCCGCGATGCTGTGCATCGGCACCCCCCCGGCGCCGCGCGCCTTCGCGCAGGCCAAATATCCGGACCGGCCGATCAAGCTCGTCGTTCCCTTCGTGCCGGGCGGTGTCAATGATATCGTGGCGCGCCTTTGGACGGACAGGGTGAAAGCGGCGTTGGGCGCCGTGTACATCGAGAACCAGGGCGGCGCCGGTGGCGCGGTGGGCGCCGCCGCGGTCGCCCGCGCGCAGCCTGACGGATACACCCTTCTGCTCGGCGGCGCCGGCTCCCAGGTGCTCAATCCGATCGCCATGTCAAAGCCGCCCTACGATCCGGTCAGGGATTTCGAGCCGATCGCGATCCTCGCGACAACGTCGTTGACCATCGCGGTGACGCCCGCGTTGCCGGTGCACGCGCTGAGCGAGCTCATAGCTTACGCCAATGCCAATCCGGGCAAGCTTGTCTACGGGTCTGCCGGCACCGGATCGATGACCCACCTCGCCGGCGAGCTGTTCAAGTCGCTGGCCGGCACGCCCGATATCGTGCATGTCCCCTACAAGGGGTCCGGAGCTTCCCTCACCGATGTGGTCAGCGGACAGGTGCCGATGATTGTCGCCAACGTCACCGGCCAGGTGCTGGAACTCCACAGGTCAGGCAAGCTGCGGATGATTGCGGTGACGGGACCCGAACGCCTCGTCGCGGATCGCGACATCCCAACCGCGGTGGAATCGGGGCTGCCCAAGATGGTCTCGGTCAACTTCACAGGCCTGTTCGCGCCGGCCAAGACGCCAAAGCCGATCGTCGAGCAGATCGCCGCCGCTACCGCCTCGGCGCTCGCAAGCGAGGAGGTGCGCCAGAACCTGATCGAGCAGGGGCTCGAGCCCTATCCCGATTCGACGCCGGAAAAGACCCGGCGCTTCGTTGAGGATGATATCGCGCGCTGGACGCCGGTCGTCCGCGCGATCGGGTTGAAACTGAATTGAGATCGCAGGGCGTATTGGCCGCGGGGTCCGCGGCTACGGGGGGATCGCGCAGGGTTTTTTATCATCGGGCCGGCCGCCGACCCGCGGCAATCCGCCACCCGGCGGCGTCGCGCGCTCTCGCAAGGCCAATGCGCTCTCTGGCGGATCACGCTTGGCCCGACCGGTCTTGAAGAGGGGAGTTACACCATGTCAGCAATTTCTGCGCGTCTTGCCGTGATCGTTGCCGCCGGCGTGATCACCTACCTGCCGGCGGCGGCGCGCGGCGCCGAATATACATTGATGCCGAGCCCGCAGACGGTGCACGTCGGCTATTTCAGCGCCGCGCTGAAGCCTGTGCTGACGATCAATTCCGGCGACATTGTCACAATCGAATCCGTCGGCGGCCCTGATCCGGCCGATGTCGATGCGTCGGGCGTCGTTCCTCCGAGCGCCGTCCCGGAACACACACGCACCATCCGCCGGGACGTCACGGATCGCGGCCCGGGTCCGCACATTCTGACCGGGCCGGTATTTGTCCAGGGCGCGGTGCCGGGAGACGTGCTCGAGGTTCGCATCCTCGATATTGATTTGCCGGTACCTTACGGCTTCAATACCCAGCGCCCTTACACCGGCGCGCTGCCGGATGAATTTCCCGGCTTCTTCCAGCGCGTCATCCCGATTGACCGCGCCGCCAAGACCGCGACGGTGGCGCCGGGCGTGGTGGTGCCGGTGCGGCCGTTCTTCGGGGTGATGGGAGTTGCTCCGCTCCCCTCCATGGGCCGCATCAGCAGCGGACCGCCGGGCGTTCACACCGGCAACATCGACAACAAGGATATCGGCGTCGGCGCGACTCTCTATATGCCGGTCTATGCGCCGGGCGCGCTGTTCTCGGTCGGCGACGCCCATGCGGCCCAGGGCGAGGGCGAGGTCGATCTCACCGCCATCGAAACCGCGCTGCGCGGCAAATTCCAGTTCATCGTACGCAAGGACTTGAAGCTCACCTGGCCGCGCGCGGAAACGCCGACCCACTGGATCGTCATGGGCCTCAACCCGAACCTCGAGGAAGCAATGAAGATGGCGGTGCGGGAGACCATCCTTTTCATCACCCAGCGCTTCCCCAAGTTGTCCCGCGAGGAGGCCTACATGATCGCGAGCGTCGCGGTCGACTACCACGTGACCCAGGTAGTCGACGGAACCAAGGGTATCCACGGCATGATCCCGAAGGCGATTTTCGTCGGGCAGTGAGGACCCGCCGGATGGGTGGAGCGCAAGCGACATCCATCTCGCCACCAGAGCAAGCTTTGATCGGCTTGACTGCACAGCTGTCAACCACCACCGCCCCCTTTTGGGGTCGGCTCAGGCTTAACAACCTACGCGGTTGACCAGGCGGTCGCTCAAACGAGACCGGCGACCTTGCAACCGAGACAGCAGACCTAGGGGCTCGTCAACTCCGGGGTCTAGAAACGTCAAACCAACCAAAACCGGGAGGACAAGATGGGGATTCATCATCCAGTTTCGCGGCGGCGCCTGCTCGCCCTGTCAGCGGCGGCCGGCGGCTTTGCCATCGCCGGCGCCCGCGCCCAGGCGGCCAAGCGAATCGAGCGGCTCGATCCGGCCCTCGACAACATCATTGCGACATCCGAACCCATCAAGGAACTCGCCAGCGGCTTCGGCGGTGACCTCGGTCCAGCGGAAGGACCGGTGTGGATCAAGGAAGGCGGCTATCTGCTGTTCAGCGACATTCACAACAGCCGCCGCATGAAATACACACCCGGCCAGGGCGTCAGCGTCTTCCTAGAGCCGACCAATCGGGCCAACGGGCTCACCCGCGATCTGCAAGGCCGCGTGGTGGCCTGCGAGCACGACACGCGACGGGTCACGCGGCGCGAGCTTGACGGCAGCCTGACGGTGATTGCCGCGAGCTTCCAAGGGCGGCGATTCAACCGCCCGAACGACGTTGTGGTGAAATCCGACGGCGCCGTTTACTTCACGGACCCGGGCGGTCCCGCAGTTCCGGAGCAATGGGACCTGACCCATACCGGCGTCTACCGCGTGTCGGCCGATCTCGGCACGCTGACGCTGCTGGTGAGCGATTTCATTGTGCCCAACGGGCTCGCCTTCTCGCCCGACGAAAGCGTCCTCTATATCAACGATTCCCGGCGTGGGCACATCCGCGCCTTCGACATGCTGGCGAATGGGACCTTGGCGAGGCAAACCGATCGCGTGTTCGCGGACCTGCGCGGCCCTGAGCCCGGCGTGCCCGACGGCATGAAGGTCGATGTCGCCGGCAATGTGTACTGCGGTGGTTCGGGCGGGCTCTACATCCTCGACTCCAAGGGCAACAAGCTCGGCCGCATCGTTCACGGCCAACCGGCGACCACCAATCTCGGCTTCGGCGGCGACGACTGGAAGACCTTGTTCTTCACGAGCCGCAGCACGCTCGGCTCGGTCAATCTGAAGATCGCCGGCATCCCGGTGCCGGTCGCGAAGAAGGCGTGATTGGCTGCCAAATCTGAAAAAAGGGGTATTGCGCGCCGACGCCGAGGGGAGGCAAACGACCGAAGGCGCAATCCCTCGTCCGCTCTCCCGGTTGAGCGTGGGCAAAAAAAGCGTGCAAGGTCTAGCAACGGCTCCGCACGGGCGATTTTGCCCGCTTGCACGACTGCTCTCGAACGCGCATTGGAGGAACCTCATGAGCGATCATTTCAACATGTCACGCCGGCATATGCTGGCGATGTCCGCCGCCGCAGGCGGCCTCGCGCTGACCGGCAGCAGCCCTGGTTTGGCGCAACAGCCCGCATCGCGCATCGAACAACTCGATCCGGCGCTGGAAAGGATTATCTCCACATCGGAGCCGATCAAAGCCATTGCCGACGGCATGGGTGGGCCGCTCGGACCGGTGGAGGGGCCGGTGTGGTGGAAAGAGGGCGGGTATCTGCTGTTCAGCGACATCCATGCCAGCAAGCGTATGAAATACACACCCGGCCAGGGCGTCACCGTGTTCCAGGAGAAGACCAACCAGGCCAATGGTCTCACCCGCGATCTGAATGGCCGACTGCTCGCCTGCGAGCACGAGACGCGCCGCGTGATTCGCCAGGAACTCGATGGCTCGACCACGGTCATTGCCAACAGCTTCCAGGGCCAGCGTCTCAACCGGCCAAACGATGTGGTGGTGAAGTCCGACGGCTCGATCTACTTCACCGACCCGTGGACCAGTCCGGAAATCCCGCAGCAGTGGGACATGACCTTCATGGGCGTCTATCGGGTCACGCCCGATCTCGGCACCATGACCCTGCTGGTCGATGACTTCCTGCTGCCCAA
>JASHRR010001469.1 GCA_030037185.1 Xanthobacteraceae bacterium
GAGGGCTCCCGGAGTTCAGCAGCCAATTCGGCGGCAGCTTTCGCCGCATCGTGCAGACGCCGGGCGACATCTCGATCTTTTACGACGTGGGTCAGGGCCAGGGCTGGCAACGCAACATCGTCATGAACGGAAGCCCACACCTGCCGGCCAACATCCGCCAGTGGTTCGGCGATTCGCGCGGCCATTGGGAGGGCGACACGTTGGTGATCGACGTGACCAACTTCAGTCCCAAGACCGACGTGTTCGGATCGCGCGAGAACCTGCACCTTGTCGAGCGCTTCATGCGCACCGGGCCGAAGACGCTTGCCTACGAGGCCATGATCGAAGATCCGACGGTGTGGACCAGGGCCTGGACCGTCAAGCAGGAGTTCGCCAAACAGAGCGACGCGGAGAACAGGATTTATTACGAGCCGCGCTGCATCGAGGGAAACTACGGCCTGCCGGGCTTGCTGCACGGGCGTCGCGTCGAGGAGCGCGCGTTCGCGGAAGGGCGCGGCCCCGATCCAAAAACCAAGGACAGCGTCGGCGGCAACTTGTTAGTTCAGCAGGATCCGTTGCAGTAGCGCTTCTGGCAGTCTGCGAAGCCCCTCGATCTGCGCGTTCGGTGTGTGCCGCTTGCACTTGCTGGTGTGCAATTCAGGCCGTGGGAGAAGGGGTGGCATCTGCCTTCATTACAGAGTGCGAGGTTGTGCCAAGACCGCAGGCAACTCGGCGCCCGAGCTAGAGTCGTTCTATATCAATGGGTTACATGGCGAGTTACGAGTTGCCGAGTTAGCGAGCTGCTCACTATTGCGTTGTGAGCCGTATCGCCATCAGCCTGGTTTAGGCGGCACCTTAAATTCCGCACCGGCGTCTCGATCGCGGCGCCTTCGTCCGGCGCCCGAAGCGTTGTGCTGGCGCACGATTGGAGGTTGCCGCGGCAGCCCGTCAAAGGTAGCTGCCGCGACAGTCTTGGCGATGTTGGCAAGCGCGGATCGTGCTCTTTCAGTACCAATGCCCGCAGAGCCACGACGCGCGCGACTCGGCTAATCGCAAACTGCCGCAACGATTTCGGAGGCGGGTCATAAAGTCCGCTGCGAAAGATGGGTGTCAGTGCAACGGGCCATATACTGGATCGCGCATCATTTGACTGCGAATGAACTGATCCGGATCGTTGCCCTGGTAGTAGCCGTATCGCCAGATCGGAAGGCGATCCGTCGGCTCGCCTTGCCAATACGGGTGCGTGTGAAAATGAACCCGGTTGTGCGCCGCCTGTGCTGGAACTGTCAATACCGTCGTCAGCGTCGCCGCACCGGCGGCGAAATACATCAGGATCCGCATGGAATCTTCCCATTGGTGTGCTTGGTAGCCGAAACTTAATTCGCGCTTTAGCCTTTTCGTCATGATATCACGTAACAGTGAATTCACGTAGAAGTGACGCAAAGCACTAAAGCGCGGCTGGGGCCGATCGGTCGATCTTATCGCTTCGCTGGCCGGCAGGATGGGAAACGAATGACGGCTCCAGCCGCGGCGTGGCCACCGGTAAGTCAGCGATCGCATGATGCGGCCATTTCCGCATGAGATCACTGCGCGTGTGTCCGCTTTGCGGCGGGTCATCTCCCATATCGCCTATCGGCCTCACGGCATCGCCTATCGGCCTCACGGCCGGCACCCTGATTTCCGGGCCGGCGCAGTGTCGCGGCGGGTCGACATTTCGCGAGCTATTTGGGCTGAGTGCCAGGATCGCGACCCAGCGTTCCAGGAGGTGGCATCACAGGCATTGGCCGCGTTGATGGCCGGAGGCTTCTCGACTATTCCAGGATCAACGCTCCGGGGGGCAAATGACACCTTTGGACGCCGAAAGCCGGTCACTTAGTTTAATGGCGGACGTCCTGTCGTTTCCGCGAGTTCAGGGGTGCGCCATTCGGCGGACAATCAGGCCTCGTTGACGGTGCCGTCCCTTGCCCGTACAAAGGTGAGGTCGAAATTGCGGTAAGGACTGCGTAGACTATTCCGGCGTTCTTGAAGCGCATAGTGGTGCTCCACGCCAAAGACACACACCCGAACTCGAGTTTGTGCCTATCATGACAAGAAGAACGGTCGGCAGCTAATGCTGCCCAGCGTCCTGGAAGCGAGCCCTAGCGTGCGAGCTGAAAATCGCGGCGCCCCCGATTGTAGTAGTTTGTCGGAGGGGCCCGGTTCGGAGCATACATCGGGCTCGCACGGAACGATGGGCCACCGTAATAATAGCGGTGTGAACCTAAATGCCGCGCATGGGCGCTGGCGTCTGGTGCGATTGCAAACCATCCAATCGCAATTGCCGCGCCAGTGAGTAGGGCAAACGTTCTTTTCATCACCCTCCCTCCTTCGTTGCCCCAGCCTACATCCCTATCTATCGATTCTTCCTTGGAGCCAACGATCCAATGCGGACCGGGTTCGTTTGGCCTGGTAATTCAGTAAGGTTCTCACAGAAGCTTTACTGCGCGACCAGCTGCGCCTCTCTAGGAGACGGAAATTATTTCACAAGCAATGTTCACCCCGCCCGTGGCCTGGCGTCCCACGGATGCCATTCGCCCCGGCGTCGCAGGCGGTATCGACGTTTTCGAATTATTGAGCGTGTGAGCTTAGATTTTCGATACTGAAATCTCGATCTGGATTGGGGAATGATTGGCGCCCGAGAGATTCCGAAGAGTAAACATCTGTTCTGGGGTCGTATCGCCGTACTTGACGCGAAACAAATCCATATTTCCGTTCAACCGCATGGCGCGCGTGCCGGACGTTATTGTAGCCGTTGGCATGGCGTGCACTCGCCTCACTCGCTGTGAGGAAAAGCGCGCCTAGTGCAACAGCCGCCGCAATCTTAGACTTGGCGGACACGATCGTTTCTCCTTGTGATCCAATTTCGCCTTTTATGAACGCTATCTGGTGAGATTGTTCGGTGATGCAACAATGGCGACGCCTGATGCATAATCGCCATGCCCGAAATGAAGGCCACTTAGGCTTAGGCTACGGCGAACTGATCTTTGAGGTAAGATGGTCTACATCGCGGGCGAATTTGACTTCCAGGCTGGATCGCTTGACGGCTCCTAACACCCGGCAGACGCTCGCCCGGCCGGGCTGTCGCGCTGAGGCTCAGACCGGCGCCGGCAAGTTAGCGCTGGCGACGCATTGCTGCAGCCCCAAGGGGAGTCGTGGCGTAGTCGACGTGTGCCGCCATGTACTCGTCCACGATCGCCTGCCCGGCGTCGCGCTCGTCCTTGTCCCACCGGCGCATTCGGGATGATCGACTGCAGCGCGCAGCGACGTCGAAGCCGGCGCATTGTGACGGCGGCCAGTCACTCCCCGAATTCGGCATGACGACGGTGATGTCCTACCGCCGTGCGCAGCAACGACAGTGCAGTGTCGGCGGCGCTGCTCAATCCGGTAGATATCGTGCTGGGCGAGAAGTCGCTCGATGCGGACAATGTAATCGTCGGCCATCATGCTGGCCCTCCAGGCCGGACGGCAGTTCGGATCAACGCCCAGAGCACCTCGCGCCTCGCTCGCTTCCGCCGCCTTGAGGATGTCGAACTGTTCCTTGGGCAAGGTGATCGTGGATTGCATCCTCGACAATCTGGCGGAGAAGGGGGGCTCGATAGCGTCGATTTCCACCTGACTCGTCGCCGAAATTTTTCGAACTCGGGTCGATTGCTTCGTCGGCCGGACGGCAGATCAAAGACTCTGTCTGGTTCGGGGTGACGGCGCTCGAAATAGATCTCGGCGTCTGGTGCTAACTTTCGATCTTTTCGCCGGCATTGACTGGAGGCCGGCACATCGAGGTCGCCGATGGCCTCGGCGGCGCTGTGCAGGAACGACAGCCTGGCGCACCCGCGCGCCACCATGAGCGGAAGTACATGGAGGTGATCTGGTAGACGACGCCAGCGCGAGGGGGTCAGCCAAAACTTCGACGGAGGCATCGGCATCCGCCCATAAGGCCCTGCGGGGCAGACGAGCCGTGTCTGGCCGCGCCTCCACGCGAACTACGGCTTGCGTTGCCAACGGTTGGCGTGGCCAACCAGTCGTAGGCAGATCGCTGGCTTTACGCATCACGGCGACGTCACGCTGAATTTGGCGATAGCCAAGCTCGGTCTTCTCGACGAGCCCCCGCACAGTCGCCTGAAGTAAGGCGCCGCGCACCGAGATCGGCTCCATCTCCTCCGCGAGGTCGTGCAGGGCAGCCCTCCGGGCCGCGACCTCGGCCTTGGTCGCACGCGCGCGCTTTGTGGTACTAGCGCCACAAACACCGGCTAGATGAGGCGAGCTTCTTGAACCGCTCGGCATCGACATACTTGCCGTCGCTGAAGAGCTGGTCGGCGTTGCGCTCGGCATTGCAGCGCCAAAGTTCGGAAGATGCGCCTTCCGAGAGGAAACGTACTCATGCTGCCGCCTCCCCCCTCTGGATCTTCGGCTCCCATGCGATCGATACGCTTGCGCAGACCATGGAAGAATTCACGAAGGCGGCCTTGGTCCCTCCACGCAAAGGCAGCTTTCTCTCGATCTCACAGCGGGCGAAAGTCTCGGCCGAAAAGATCGGCTGAGGAGATTGCAACCGCGTCTTCTTGCTCAAACAATCGACCGATCGACGCGGCAGTTGCCAACTTTGCAAAGCGGACGCGTAAGCAGCTGATTCGGGCACAAGAATGGTCGAGAGGAGCGAACAAAAGCACCCGGTTTGTCGGACTGACCGCTGACCGCCTGTCGGAATGGCCGCTTCGAGATGTCCCTAAGCTATTGAAATCATTGGCGGGCGCACAAGTGGCCGATTAAGAGCCAGCCATCCCATTGAAATGGCTGCGCTTCTCCTCAAAACAAGGAAATAGCGCGCGTGAATTATCATTCGATTACGTCTGATTTTCATGGAAAAGGCCGCACCGGAAAGAACCTCGGGCGCGTCGTCAATGACCTGCTGTTCGAGCTACGCCTCCCCGGCAAGGCCAGGCGCCGCTCCAACCGCCATGTCCGGTCGTCGATCCACCGCCGTACGCGCAACGCCGCGAAAGCCCCAATTGTATGGGCAAGACGCCCTCATCTCGCCGGCATACGGGGCACGCGCTCCAACCGAAGCAGTCGCGGCAGCGTCGGCTCGGGGGGAATCCGGGTCGGCATGCGGGAGTCACACGCGATCGCCCGATCGACGGCCGCGGATTTACGGACGCGATGAGAAGGGCTGTATTGTCAAAGAGAAAGACCACATTTTTCGAATTGTGAGAACGACTTTTCGCGCCGAACGTTGCCATAACAAATGGTCTATCAAGCGAATGGGTGCAGCTATGTACGGACAATGTGTGGTTGCGGTCTACCCATCGCGCAGCGATGCGGAGCGAGCCTATGATGCCCTGATTCGATCGGGCATCTCGAGCGATAACGTCAGGATGAACGACCCCGAGGGGGCAGGACCACGCCGGTGGCAATGGCTGTTTGGCAGTGATATCCCCGACAGCGAACGGGAGCGCTACGTCGCACTCTTTGCTGAGGGACGAGCCGCAGTCTCTGTCTTGCTGGAGGACGGCCCGCGGCAAACTAGCGCAATAGAAGAGATTCTCGAACGGTATCAGCCGGTCCACTTTGAGCAGGAAGGAATCCTCGGACCTGCATCTGGCGAGAGGACAGAAGGCGAACAGGTGATTCCACTTCCGAAAGAAGAATTGAAAGTGGGAAAACGGGTCTCTGAGACGGTCAGACACATCAGAACTCACGTGGTGGAAGAGCCTGTCGAGAAGGATGTAAGGCTGCATGACGAGCACATGGTGATCGAAAAACGTCCCGCGACAACCAAAGCTGGGGGCGCGCTGGCAGAAAGAGATTACGAAATCCACGAGCGTCATGAGGAACCGGTGATCGAGAAGGCGATGCGAACCGATGAGGAGCTTGTGGTTCGTAAAGAAGCGAGAGAACGCGTTGAGCATGTGCGCGAAAAGGTTCGAAGCACAAAGGCCGATGTGGAAAAGGTCGGATGAGAAAACATCATCCAGATGAGATGGCGATCATTGAGCTCGAAGCAGAAATGCCTCGAGCTCAATGCTATATAGACTTTGATCAACTTCGTTAGGATTTTGATACCAGGTTAATTTCGTAACGGGCAGTATTAATGCCCGTATTTAATCATTCGTGAATATGCCGGTATTTTGAGCACTCAAAAATGATATCTCGCAGAACCAAGGTGAGACACGGAGAATGGTCTGGTAGCAACGATTTCGGCCATCTTGTGCGCTACGCAAAAGGCTTGTGGCCAATTCGCCCGGATAGAAATACACCCGAAAGACTGCGGATCGTGCGGACTTGCAATGGCGACACCTCCGACAGACCTCGATAACCATATGCAGGATTGAAGGATGCTGTGGCAAGGTCCGAACAAAAGGCCGGTGCGCCAAGCATTACGCGCTGGCTCTCCAGCACGGCGTGATACCTCGGATCGGCCACGCGATGGATCACTGAAAAGCC
>JASHRR010001470.1 GCA_030037185.1 Xanthobacteraceae bacterium
TTTGAAAGTGGAGGCACGAGGGAAAGCTATGCCGAGTCGATTACAAGCTACTCACGGCGAATGTCGCGAAAAACCAGCCCATTCGGCATAATCCGCCAGTCGGCATATGCGATGAAGTGGGGTATTCAGCGGAGTAAATTATTCAGTGGAGCAGAACGGTTCTGCCGCGTTTTTCCTGGACGAATACCGTTCTTTGCTCCGCATAATAATTGGGTGTACCCGTCATCAGCATCCGATGAGTTGATCAGGTGGGAGAAAGTGGCCGTTACGCAGTGACGCTGGCGTGGTCTTGTTCATGACGTCTACCAGCGCGTCTGCTCGTGGGTAGACTAAGTGTCTGAGTACTGGCATGGCCTCGCCACAATGCCACCTTTTCGGATGTCTGCAGCTCTACCGTCGCCGGTGACCGGCACCGTGCAGAGACCTCTTTATTATGCGGACCTGGTGATCCTACCTGAGGTGATTGAAGCCCATGCCGCCGTTCTGCTCCGCTGAATAATTACTCCGCTGAATACCCCTTATGCAGTGCGCTGCATAAGGGGTAATGCCATGGATCGAAGGGGTGGCTCATCGTCGTTGAGCGCGGGCCAACTGGGTCAAACCGGAGGAGCCTGCAATTTCAGCGGAACGCGGCAGCCCTCGTAGGATCGCACGAGCCGGATGAATCGAGAGGTTCACGTCCGGAATCTGTAAGCGGCTCGGGGTGAAATTCCCCGGGCCGACTCGGCAGATTCAGACATCCAGACTCAGCCACGCTCCGCCCGCACGGTTCGCCGGGCCGCGACCGATCCATCCGGCTCATGGAAGAACAATTCATCCACTTGCCCATCCGGGCCGAGATGGAACTCCACCCGGAAGCCCTTGAGGTGATCGATGGCGAAGGTTCGCCTCTGGTAGGGACGCAGCGTGTAAGTTGGTTGGCTCCGAACCGTTAGCGTGAGCTGTCCATCGTTGTTCTGCGCCACGACGACAGTCGTAATGCCATCGAGGCTGTACGTGCCGATACAGAGCTGACGGAAGGCGGGATTCGTGCAATCGCCACCGGCAAGACGGGTGAAGACGATGTCCTTGACGACCGGCTCGAACGGAGCGGCCAGACTCGCAATGCTTCCTTCGCGGTCAGTGGAAAATGAGATGGCAAGGCGATCGGGTAGCAGGCCACCCGGCGACTCGGGTGCCTCCGGCAGCTCGAACGTATCGTAGTGCCGGTGCGCGAGCGGCTCGGACATGCCGCGAAAGGCCCAGTGCAATTTGCCCTCGGCATGGGTGATAGTAATCCGGCCGTAACCTGGATGCTCGTAGTCACCAGCATAGTCCGCGAGGTCGCGGTGCGCCTGGGTGGCCGGCCTCAGTGAGGCTTTCCAGGCCTGTCGGTGAACGTCTTGGTGCGCTACAAATTTGCGGCGCCGCTCACGAAAACGGTGGAGCCATGGTGCCGGCTCCTTGCCGCACACGCGGTCGAAGACATAGTTCGCGAGGATGTGCGGAGTAAATAGCGGAGCCATACCATTATTGGCAAGTATGGCAACACCGACGCCACGATCGGGCAGCATCATAATCAGCGTTCTCGAACCGGTAAAACCGCCGCCATGCCATACCACGCGCTCTCCACGATATCTGTGCGATCGGAAGCCGAGGCCATAATGCACATCGCTGTACTCGGCGAATTCGGGTGCCTCGACATGAACGCGCGGCTTTTGTAGCTCCTGTATCAAGCCCGGTGACAGGAGCCGTTGTCCTTCAAACTCGCCCTTGCCGAGATGAAAACGAAGCCAGTTCGCCAAGCTCGCTATCGACGTGCTCATGCCGCCCGCAGCCGTCACGCTGACAGGCCAGAGCTTCGAGCGCACGCGGGTGCCCCCCTCCATCGCGTAGGGCGCCGCCGCGTCGGGGGCTGCAGCAAACTCTTCGACAGTGAACGTCACCTCCATGTGCAGCTTGTCCGTCAGCGCGCGGGTGAATTTGGCCCAGCTCTGACCGCTGACGCGCTCGGCTACCAGACTTGCAACAAGATAGCCGAGGTTCGAATATTGGAAGGTGCTGCGAATGTCATCGCTCGGCTCGAGATAGCGCATCGCCGCGAGCATTTGCGCGGGCGACAGATCGCCGGGCAGCCAAATCCAATCGTGACGCGGCAGTCCGGAATGGTGGCAAAGCAAATCGCGCACCGTGACGCGGTCGCTCGCGATGGCGTCTTGCAGCCGGTATTCCGGGATGTATTCCCGCACCGGCTTCTTCCAATCCATGCGCTGCTCGTCCACCAAAAGGGCCAAGCCTGCGGCCGTGAATGACTTCGAGATCGACATAAGTTGGAACTGCGTGTCGGTTGTCACCTTCAAGCCGACTTCAACATCGCGAAGGCCATAGGGCCTGACGAACGCCACCTCCCCGTTTTGCACGACCGCAACGGCGAGACCTGGGACCTTCCACTCCTCCATCACTTCCGCGATGAGACGTTCAAGTTCAGGAATGAAGACCGTAAAGGACTCGCTAAGTACGACAGTTTCGGACGCCATGAGAAAGAGCCTCGACCACTTCAGCTAAAGATAATCGATTTTCAGCATCTCGACGACTGCTATGGGTCATCAAGAGACCGCTGACCGCGTACGCCGCGCGGCAAGTTTACATCCGTAACCGGATCAATCTGCGGCCGGTGGCGGTGCCGGCTGATTGATGTACGGCTGCCGTATTACAGAATACCCGGAAGGCAGCGCGAGTTTGTTCCGATAACTTTAATTCTCGGAAGTGAAAACGAGTCGCGGCTCTCTACGCTGGTGGCCGGTCGTGGTCTAGAAGTCGGAGTTGATGGCGACTGGGGTATGGTATTCGAACTGGGCGTTATTCTCCGCGCAAATCTCTTCAGGTAGCGATTGCTGGATGCGCCGGTAACGCTGGATTGTCGACCACGGGGTGTAGAACGTGTCGGGGTCATCGATGGCGATGGCGACTTCGAGCTGCCTGCCGCCTTCGATCACCCTCCAGCGCTCGACGACGTGCAGCTTTTCGGTGTGCGGCGTGCGGAAATTGTCGATGGTGGTCCGGTCGTTCAGTCCGACCGTATCGATCACGAGCGTATCGCCCTCATAGCGGCCGACGGACTCGCCGTACCATGAAGGTTTGGGCGCCTCCGAATGCGGCACGTCGAGATAAATGTGCCGCACCTGCATGTCGCCCTGAAAGATCATCAAGACTTCCTTGGGCGACTGGACGAAGAAAATCGGCTCGACGACGAACATCATGAAGCCCGGAACGCCCGCCGGCATGCAGCTTGAGCGCGCCGTGTAGCCGATCCCTCCGTCGAGCACGACGTCGTTCGCCTTCTTCATCCGTTCGATCGCCCACGGCTTGATGTTGGGATTGCTGAGATCGGCGACCCGGTAGGTCGGCGTGACGCCGGGAGTGCCGTTGAGCACGTAAGGATGGGCCGGATCATTGCTGACCGGAGGAGGGCTACCGGGGACGGCGATAAAGTCGCGGTTGATGGCGATCCAAGCCGCGCCGTTCGAAGAAAAATCCGGAACACCCGCCTGTGCGGTGGCTTTGGTGGCGAGCGCCCCCAACAGAAGGCCCGCCCCTATGCCTGATGCAAGAAGCCGTTTGCTGGTCGCTGAAAACATATTTTCTCCATAGGTCTTCCGTCGATCATGGTGCGATACGGTCGTGTTGTGCGCGCCGAGGCCACCCAGAGGTACCTTGAGCTGCCATCCTAGAGTAGATTGCGGTCAGATTGAACCGTCCTGGCATTTGCCGGCTCTTGGGCCTTAGCTCCGCAGTGCCACGGTCCCACTCCTCCATCACGCTAAGCCCATTGATCACGGGCGAATTGTTTGGATAGGTGCGGCGAACCTCGAAAATCCGGACGATGTGGTTGGGCACATCTCCTACTTCAATATTCTGCTGACGCGTGATTTTGCTATTTTCAGCCAAAGCCTTGAAGGAAACGTGCTGTTTCTCCTGGGCGAGCGCATTGCTCGCGGACAAGGCCACGGCCAAGGGCAGCAGCGTCATGGTCGCAAGAGTAAGGGTAGTGCGCCGATTTATGATGTTGCTCTCCAGGGTGTACGTGCGTTGGATCGCGGAAGCCGACGGAGCCCCGCAATAATTTCCGATGGTTGTTAGCAGGGCGCGCCGCAAGCCGCCGCACACCCGCAAATATCGGCCTTGCACTGCGCGTTTTAGACTTAAGCCGCCGTCTCGACTACGTTGGCAACACGACCGGTGTATCCCGATAGCGGTTACAGTCATCAGAGTCACGCTGTCTTCGACCGCGGTTCCGCGCTGGCACGATCGCTGGTTTGCGCTCGTAGCAGACTTAGGAAGACTCTCCGGGGCTACGTAAGCGTGATGGGCGCAATGCCTCAGCAACTGGACTAGTTTGACAGTCGGTAGGAATGTTCGCCTATGGGCCAGCAACGGATTCCTGCACTGCGAAAATGGGATACCTTGCAAGAAAGGTGGATGCCGCTAACAGTTCTTGGAATTCGACCCCTTTCAACCTCGCGTGGCGAGGGTCAGGCTGTCCCCGCCAGTAGCTGAGGGAAAGGCACCGATACGCGTAGTAGGTCGGGCCATAGTGCGGCCGCAGGCCTGGAGAGCCGTTATCTATCCCGCCGTTTTGCGGCATGGAAGTGGTCAACGGCCTCTCTGCTGTCTGCAACGAAGGCCAGGTGAAAACCGGGGCCTGGCGGACGGCGTCCACGGGCTAGATCAGCAGCAACTTGTCCTTGTTCGTGCCCGCCAAGCCGCACCCACGGACCGAGAGCCCGTGAAGGCTCTCGCGTAGCCGAGCGCCATCATCGTGGCGTCATAGAAAGCCGCGGCTGCGGTGGACGTCTGCCACAGGGCGGACGAAACTTATCTGACTGTCAATCTCTACGAGATGCCTTGTTGGCGCGCTGTTTCGCAATCAACGCAACATAAGTAGATAGTTGTGGCCCTTGCCATACTGGATCTCGTCGACGCCGCTCGCCTGGACGGTGCCGATATCGCAGTGTTCGAGCCCCCACGTCACGACGTATTCTACCGCCTGGCAGACCTTGTCCCAGCTGGTGTGGAAGGCGTTGGCGGTTTCCTGCCATGACAGCATGCGGGCCCAATGGGCGAGAAACAGCATGTAAGCCTTGGTAAGTTGGTGTTTGCCGGTCGCCCAGGGAATTTCCTCGACCCGTACCCCGCAGGTCTTACAATTGACCCGTCGCATGCGGTAAACAAAGTACACGAGAAACGCCCAAAACGGCACGAATTCGAAGCGCCGCACACCGAGGTGATCGTAGCCTGGGCCGGGCTGATGACAGCCCGAGCACACCGGTTTGGTGCCGCAGCGCGGACGAATGCCGATCTCGATGATCTTGCTGTCAGGGCAGACCCGTGCGTTCTCGTAGACGAAGCCCGGAAAGTGGTGACAGTGGTTGAGGAGGGTGATGACGCGCATGCCTGGGGGATCTCGAATCCACGCTGCCAAGGCGGCTGTGTCGACGGCTGAACCGTCAAGCCTGTGTGAAGAGGAGCTCGCCGCCTACTGCCCCGATCTCGATGAGTGGTCGTCCACTTGGCGCTACGAACAGCGCGATGGCACCCGATCAGAAGCTGGTGGAATGCTTCAAGCCGTTCTTGTGCCATCTGCTGAGCCTGGATTTGTCACGCAAAACACTGCGCCGGCATCGCGACAATCTGTGGCTATTGGGCGGCGAACTCATCCGAAGGCTGCATGATACGCCTCGTTTTCGCCAGCGGCCGATCGACCAGCTTGTACTTGCAGCTATTGATGAGGAGGGCGGACCATTAATCCGCCTCGGCACCGAGGAGCAGCAACGCTCCTTCGATGCTACCTGCCGAAAGCTATATCGCTTCCTTCACAACAGTTCATACCCTGACAAGTATCGGCCTTGTGGCTATTGTGGATAACGCGAAGATATCCGCGGAGCCAACATCGGCTCGACGCGTGAATGCCGGCTCTGACGAAGGGCTGTGGACATGTGGACAACGCTGAAGAAGCATTGCCCACATGCCCACAGCCAGAGCAACAACAAGCAACAATCAGGATCTATGATTAGAAGATGCACGCCGGCAATCGACCCAGAGATTCTGCCGACGAGGCCAAGACTTGAACACATACGGTCGCAAGGATCGCTACGCGATGTTGTCCCCGGCGCTGCTTGAACTTCTGCGCGACTGGTATCGCGTCGCGGCCGCAAGGATGGCTGTTTCTGGGGCACGTCAACTCACTCGTGCCTGCCATAATGACAAGGACGTCACCTTCAAATGGAAGTCTCAAAGGTCAGGAGCGATACGGGGTGATGACGCTCGATACTCACGAGTTCATCCGCCGCTTCCCGATGCATGTGTTGCCACAGGGCTTTCACGGTATCCGTTACTATGGCCTGCTGACCGGCCCAACACGCGCCAACAACATTGCGCGTATCCGCGAGCTCCTCGCGGCCACTCATCCCGATCGACGCCATCAAGGGCGCCACCACAAAGCCTGAAGAACTGCAAGCGCCAGAGCATCCCTGCCCATGCTGCGGCGGCCGCATGCGCATCCTCGAGACCTTCCTGCCCGGGCAACAGCCCAAGCACCGCCCGACGCCACTTCCGGCGGTGATCCGGATCGACACCTGATGATGACATTCTCAGAGCCATCGCTCCGAAAAGCCGTTCCCCTCACCCGGCACGGCTCAGGTCGCTCAGATGCCGCAATCCCTACCAACAGCCTCTTCGGTATTCACCAACACACCGCCCCACGGATCGGAAGAACGTCTCGCCCCGACCTGGATCCTCACCGTTCAACCGATCCTCGCTGCTGACCTCAGCTGTGGCTCGCCCACGGCCAAATCCCCATAGCAAGCGCACGGCGCCGCCCAATACGTGCGCCTCCCCCGCGGTTTGGTCCGTTGGGGGTTTTCAGACGCCGGCCCCGGTGCGTATGGAAATGTACGTGACGGCCGGCGTCTGAAACCCTTCACACGGCCCAACACCTTCTCGGCCGGCGGGCACGGGTGACTTCGCCTTTGCGTAGCATAATGGTTTCCCACCCTGTGCATTGCCGCTGTCCTCATTGATATTTGCGCCAGCAGACCTTGCGGCCTTTTCATTCTCCGCCCATCGCCCAGCAATATGACGCACAGTAGCCTTCACCAATGCGCGACGCTGTTCGCGCTGGATCAACACTGACGGAGGACGGAGGTATATCATGATGCGAATGATCTTCATCGTGGGTTTAGTGGCAGCCACCGGTCTCGCTGGAACATCGGGGGCGTCAGCCGCGCCAGTCAGCGGCACAGTCATCGGTGATCTTGCAACTGAGCACGTCACGCCGGTCCGGTGGGACCATGAGCGATTCTATCATCGGCGATGGGGCGGCTACGGCTACCATCATTGGCGCGGTCGCCGGTGGCGGCGGTGGTAAGCTGTTGAACCTCCACCTAAGATCGAAGGACCCCAGGGCTTTCCGCCGCACCCCTCAACAAGTCCTGGGGCGCTCGTCGTGCTTGCTGACAGCTTGCACATTCTACGCGGTCACCCGCAACCGCAGCGTCATCAGTTTCGTCACCGGCACCCCCTGAACTGCTCGGCGCCTGATCGCGGCCAACCTCGTCCTTCGCCTCGACGGTACCCGAGCGGCCTGAGTTTCGCGGCGGCCTTTTAGATTGTCCAGGCACGGCCATAATGGTTCGCCTTCCGCGCTACGTCAGTCCTCCTCGGGCGGAAGCTTCGCTAACAGGTGAGGCCAGTTGCGGGCGACGATGCCGCGGATTTCGTTGTCGACGGCGGCCATGATCTCGGCGCCCTCCTCAATCTGCCGGCGGATCATTTCGAGATCCTCTGGGCTGAGCGGACGACCGTGTAGGAATTCCATTGGCGTGCTCTTTCTCCACCTCGCGGCCGCCGGCACTGCATGCAACCCGGTCAGCACGGGCATCGGGGCATTCGCCGGGCACCATGAACAGCACAGGCCGAGCACCAAGCCTCCAATCGACGCGAGCGGATGGCGGTCGAGCGTGCGGATATCGATCGCCCGGCTTGTCCGGCAACCTGGACAATAAACGTCCAACCAGGGCGTTCCGGCAGTGATGGCGCATCGAATAGTCGGGGACCACAGGACCGACCGTTCCGCGTTCCACCGCTCGACAACGCGCAACGCGCCCTGCTGCGCGGAGCGCTTGACTTCGCTGGCAACCTCCTCGGCTGCCCGCTTTCGCATGAGTTTCGCGACACTCGGGGTTTTGCGGCGATGGTCTTGGTCGGGCATGCCGGCAGTTTCGACCGGCAGTCACGAGCGTTCAATGGCGCGGTTGGCACCCGCGCGCAGCCGCCGCAGTGGCGCGTTCCTCATCCTCCACGTAACAGCGGCCGCGGTGTTGCACGGCGAACACACCGCCTACATCCTTGTCGAAGGTGTCGAAAAGCCGACAGACAAGAGATCAGCATCATTGCTCTACTACCGCGCAGGCGACCCTGATTCTCCGGAACCCTGACGCACTTCCCCACACCCCTCCGTGCGCCTGGGCCCGCGGCTACTTCGACGGAAGTCCCGGCCCCCGTGCTGAGGGCGAGGACCGGACTTTCGCAACAAGACTCCAATCCCCCGACAAGGGGCACCACAAAGGGGACCGAGGTCGCGAGCGGATGTCCTACCGCGGCGAACCGCTCGCGGTAAGGATTACGCGTTGGCAGTCAGGCATTGCGTGGACCGAAAAGTGACCCTCAATTGAAAAGTTGCGGGATTTGTCGAAATGGGGACATTGGGGCTGAGGGCAATTTTTCGCCACCTGATCACCTGTTCCACTTTTCACGGCGTTCCAGCTGCACGGCTATGCTGGCGGGATTGCGGATAGTCATCCAGATGCGGCACCGGCCGGATCGGTAGGGTGTTGTCGACCTTCTGCGACACGATGCCCTCCGCCCCAAGCCAGCAGCCGTGCGCGAAGACGACAGGGCCGTCCTGCGCGATGTGTTCGTTGAATAGTATCCGGGCCTCGGTATTGCGCAATAGCTGGGCAAGGTTCTTGCGGTCGAGGAATGGGCGATTGCGCATATACTCGCCGTCGTGCTCGATCAGGTCGAAGGCATAGAGGATCGGGGTATCGGCGGCCTCCCGACGGCTCAACTCCTCGAACCGTGACAAGCCGTCAGGGCAGAGCACAACCGCCTCGCCGTCAATCGTGATCTTGGCCTTGATACGCGCCGCAGCAGTCGCAATGGCTGACAGTCGCGCCGTCTAGTCATGGGCGTTGCGCTGTTGAGACGCACAGTAGGACCGAACGATCAACCGGTAACCGTCATGCTTGATTTCGTGGACCCAGTCGGGGCCCAACGGCGGTCTTGATGCTAGGACGGCTGAGCCGGGACGATGAACGCGGGCGGAGGAGGATTGATTATTTTCCAAAATTCGTGCGGATAGCCGAGTTCTTTTGGCCTTACAGCATGCTAGTCTTTGATCTAGCCTTCGCTTCAGCGGTGATCGTCGGAAGCCAAAGATCGAGTTCGCCCCTTCTCCCGGACACCATTCCGACCACCCGATCTGAAGGACCTTCATGACGCTTTGACGGGCACGCCGCTCAATCCCGCGCTCGGTCTCGTCCGTGCCAACAAGTCCAAACGCAGCGTCAAAACACCCAGAAAGTCAGCAAGTTGCGACACATCTTACTTGCTCGAACTGCTGCAGCTCAAATCAGCGTTAACCCGGAATCCGTGTCGTGAATAGACCACCGGTCACTGGATGTCGGAGTCGGGTCACTTCTTGACTCGTGCGCCTCGGCGAAGTCGGGCAGGTGAAACATGGAGTGCTCGCCGGCGTCTACAACTCCCAACGCGCGCCGGTGCCGCCGATGATGACGACGATTAACCCGAGCGGCATATTGACCATTATGATCTGACGAATGCGGTTGAGACTGGCGGCGGCGGCGGGCCACTCTTGCGCGTCGGCAGCGCGCTTGAATGCAAGCCACGGCCCGTGAAACAGCCAAACGAACAGCGCAATCATAACCCAACCAATCGCCTGCATCAGATTGACATAGAGTGGCGCATGGGCAAATCCCCCGAACTTCACTATCAACATCCAATACCCGCTGGCGAGCAGCAGCAGCACTGCTGCCCACACCCAGAGGAAAAATTTCTGAAAGAAATTCCGCCACAGCTGCAGACGCTGGGATGCTTCCAGCGAGCCGGCTGCGGGACGCAGGCAAACATAGGCCGCGAACATGCCGCCTACCCAGATCACGGCGCCGAGGATGTGGAAGGCAAGGGCGAGAATGATTCCCATCATTGATGGCTGGCTCCTAGAGTGAGCCCTCCGCTTATCACATGTTGTCCGCTTCACCCAGGATCGCGCCCACACTCGGACACTCTCGGTGGACAGCTTGGGCCCATCAAAAGAGTCGCCGACCGCGTAACCTGCGCGGCAGGTTCGCGTCGGTAACCGGACCAAGCCGCGGGCCGGTGAACAGCGCCCGCTATTTCAGCCTCCCCTGCGGGAGGCCCGCGACGTCCCACGCCTCCAGCCCGCCGCGGCACCATGAGACGTTCGGGCAGCCGAGAGCGACAAGTTCAAGCGCAAGATTACGGGCATCCGAGAAAAATGCGTTCCAGAAGTAAGTTATCACGCGTCGTGTCCGATCGCCAATCGGTCGACCAGGACTTTCAGGGCTTGACGTTTCGCATCGCCCAGCGCTCCGATTCGATACGCGTTTGGAAGAAAGTTGGTGCTTGGAATAGTGACGTGTAGGCAGTCGCTGCAATAGGTCGACAGCAAGAGTGGCAGTTTCCCGCCCGCGCTGGCTTCTGCGTTGCCGATCAGTGCCCGAAGCTCGGATGTCTTGATCGTCGCAGTCCGGGAGCGCCGATCGGCGTCAGGGCGACTAGGTTGGCCGACCGCACCCCTTCGGTGATCGGCAATCCCGCATCCGCGTCCTCCGGACTATGGTCAGGCAGGAGCGCCATGAAAGGCCGCCCACCTCACGAGCGTAACCCTCGGCGAGAAACCCTGCG
>JASHRR010001471.1 GCA_030037185.1 Xanthobacteraceae bacterium
AGTTCCTGCAGGGCGCCGAACGGGCACAGCCAGCCGCAGAACACGCCGCGCCCGATCAGCACGACGGAAACCAGCGTGTAGGCGGCGATCATCGCCATCAGGGGCTCGGTGAGGTAAAAGCCGATGTCGAAGCCCCGGAACGGCGCCTGCACATAGTTGATGAGGTTAACGATCGAAAGCTGCGCCCCGGCAATCCAGCCGAGCCACACCAGCACCACCGACAGAAAGCCGACGCGCACTAGACGGTGGGCGAGGCGGGAGCGCGAAAGCTGCGCCTGCAACACCAAGATCGCTGTCAGCGCAGTGAGAAGCGCGGCGAGGATTGCGACATTCAACCGGGCGTCTCGCCAAGCCTCGACCCAGGCCGCGACAGCGGGTTCGTCCGGCATCAGAATATGAGCGGCCGGAAGCCTGTATTCGAGCGGGAACGCGACCGTGACAGCCGGCTCGGCAGCGTTGACCAGAAGCTCCAGCCGCCAAGGCTTGACGGGGTCGAACGGCACGTTGGCGGGCAGGGTGAACAGACCGGCTTCTTGCTGCGACTGGATGCCCTCGGCAGCGCCGGTCAAAAGCTTCTGATAGTCCCCATGGACAAATCCGATGGCGTGTCCGTCCTGCACGATGCGGATGCGGTCGAAGCGGTAGTTATACTCTTTCCACCAGTGATGGGTGCCATGAAAGTCATAGGGCCCGTTAGACGCGAAGAAGAGCACGTGCCGGCCTTGCGGTATCCGTTGCCGGTATTCCTCGAAACTGCGTACGCCGAGCAAGTTGCCGCCGATCGCCGCCGGCGTAAGCAAGCCGAAGAACACCTCGCTGTAGAGCTCATCGGGCTTGCCGAGCGGCACCTCCGGCGTTGCGTCGGCGGCGCCTAGCTTGGCAAGGGTAGCTGCAACCTCGCCGGACGTGACCCGCAGGCGCGCCACCGAACCCTCGCCTATCAACTCGTTCCACGACTTCAGCTCAAAGCGTTCAACATCGAGCGTCGGCACGGTGACGACCTGACGGCCGAGACGCGTATGCAGCACCATCCTGGCCGTGTCGTGGACCGCAGCGCGCATCAGGCGCGCCGTGATGGTCGCCTGGGCCACGAAATTCGGCGGTAACTGGGACGGGCTGCCATTCAGGGGCACTCCTGCCTCCGCCTCCAGAAATCTGTCGAGCTGGGGCTGGCGTACCGCGTCCTGGTAAACATAGGGCTCGCGATGAAACACGACCTTGGCGCCCGTGATGCGGCCGTTCGGCTCGACGCCGGCGATGACATCGAAAGGGATCACGGAGTAGCCGGGCGCTGCGATGATATCGAGGGTCGAAAAGATGTAGGCCACGATCGTGTCGCCCCGGTAGACCGCAATGGCCGGTGGCGAGCCCTCCTCCGGCCCTAGCCGCTCGGCGCCCGGATAGACCACCGCCATCACGTCGGGCGTTAGGCGCTCCAGCAGCTTGCCTTTCTCCGCGACCGCAGGGGAGGCGAATGTGAGCGCGACAACGGACAGCGAAACCACACAGCACAGCGAAACCAGGCAGAGAGGACCAAAGCCACTTGCGATACCCTCCCCTGCTTGCGGGGGAGGGTTAGAGAGGGGACTCGTGCCGCAAGTTCGTCCCGGCGACCTCGACACCCTTCTCCCGCAAGCGGGGGACGGCGGAGCGCGCAAAAGCCGAAGTTTCGGCGCGAGCGCTGTTGCCGAAATACCAGTTGGGACCGCAAGGAGAAGTGCGAAGGCACAGCACTGGAGCGCGTTCATGGTGTGTGGTTTTCTTTCACAAAAAACACGGCGCGAAAAGCCACTGCAGGGTCATAGGACGGCGTCATCGTGATCGATACCCCACGGAATTCCCAGCGAGTCTCCCAACATCTGGCCGACAATCCGCAATCTCACCTCGATGCCGAATTGCCCGTCATTGACGCCCGCCGCCTGCTGATCATACGACCGGCCATGACTTATTCTCGCGGCGCCCAATCCACAAAAATTAGCGGCGGGAAGTGCATGGCCTCCGTCGAATGCATCGCATGGTATACTTAATCTCAACAATGAATACCCGGGAAGAGCCGCCATAGCGATCGACACTCATCCTCGCGACGTCCGCCCGCGTTACCTCGGCGCTCGCGCAGACATCGAGCCCGCCGCGCAACGATCTGCCCCAACCTACCGCACCACCCGCGACAGGGCGAGCTTCCTGCCGGCATGAAATAGGCGGCCGGAACATCCGTCGAGGCGGCAGCGGATGGCTCCTTCGGCGTTCGGCAACCGCATGTTCATCTTCCCGCACGGCTCGGGGCTCGACCGTGCGGGCAATCTGTGGGTGACGGATGCGGGTCGTCGCGACGGCATCGGCCATCAGGCGAATCAAGTTCTCGCCTGACGGCGTCGAACTCATGCGGCTCGGAAAGGCCGGGGTATCGGGCTCGGGTCCCGACCTCTTCCACCAACCCAACGGTCTGGTGGTGCCGCCCAGCGGCGACATCTTCGTTACCGAAAGTCAGCGCCCGGGCAAGAACAGCCGCGTTGTCAAGTCTGACAACACCGGCCGGTTTCATCAAGAAATGGGGCCATAGGGGCTCCGGCCCCGCCGAACTTTCAGAGCCGCACGCTATCGCGATGGACAGCCAGCCTGTCCGTCGGAGAACAGCCGCATCCAGATTTTCGACCAGGATGGCAAGGTGTCTGGACGAATGGCGCCTCGGTCGCCCAAGCGACATCTACATTACGCGCGACGATACCGTCTACGTGGCCCGTTCGGAGTCCTGTCCCGATAGGGCGCCAACGAGCTGATGGGCATTCGCAAGGGCATCCGCACGGCAACGCCCGCGACCTGTTCGCCTGCGTAACCCATCCCCCACCTGAAGGCTGGCCTAAAGACCCGGGTACGTCGCGCAATTTGATCGCTCACGCTCAAACCGAATTGGGATGATCATGCCGCGTTGCCGGTCGTTCTGTTTCTCTCCGCCATGTTCATGGTTTCAAAGAGGCGACCGCAGGTTATTGCCTGCGGTCGGGAGGCGACCCAAGGGTCGCTGATCCGTCGAGTGGTGTCAGTTCGATCCAGCATTCGGCGTATAAGTCTTGCTAAAACCGTTTCGCGTGTTGGTCACAGTGAATGTCCCGTCCGATTGCGCCGTCACCTTGATCCAAAAAGCCGGTCCATTATGGGCCGGCGGCGGCGCCACGTTGGGTCCGGGCTGCGGCGCCGCAATCGGCGCCACCGGCATTGCGGCAGACGGCTCGTCGAGCAGATTGGCGATGAACATTCCGGGCACGGTGTATTCCTGGCCGCTCAGCTGGGAAAAGTGCATCTGCCACAGGTCTTCCAGACCGGGCGAGGTGTGCAGCACCTGCATTGTGTCGGGTTCGCCGCCCTTGCGCGTGCCGTTGTTCATGATCGCCACGCGCGGATGAGTGGCGTGAATCATGACCTGCGAATTCGAGGTGTTCTGCCCGTGATGCAGCCCCAGGAACAGGTCGATAGCGCCGATGCGATTGTTCGGGCACATCAGCTCGAATTCCTTGTTTTTAGTCAGGTCGCCCAAATGGATGGTGCGGAATTTTCCGAACTTGACGTAGACGCCGACTGACATCGGGTCCTCCGCGTTGTTCGGCCCCGGTTTGAAGCCCGCGCAATAGGGGTTGGGAGCGCCGGCGCCCGGCAGTGCCGTTTTGATAGTCTCACCGGCGGATGCCACCACTTGCACATCGAGACCGGCGACCGCAATCTTGTCGCCTGGTTTGGCGACCGTATGCTTGGCGTTCGCATAGAGGCGGGGGTAAACGTTCGCCAGGAATTCGTCGACCGCGGGCGACGGCTGGACGTTTGGTCCGTGATCGATGAAATGCCGTATCGGGATCCGCTTTGCGAGTTCCACCAGGCCACCATAATGATCGCCGTGCCAGTGGGTGATGATCAGGTTGCTGATCTCGGTCAACCGGGCATCCTTCGCTGCCGCCATGATCCGCCCGGAGTCTCGGATCGCCGCCTCCGGCGCGACATTGCCGGTGTCGATCAGCAGGGACTCGCCGGAGGGCGCGACCAAAAGCGTGGCGTTGCCGCCTTCAACATCTACGACGTAAATGTCCAAGGTCCCGCTTGTCTGGGCGGTGGCACTGTCTCGCGCTCCCGGGGTGAGCAGCGCCAACCCGGCAACGGTCATGAGCCACAAGATTTTGCGCATCGAGGTCTCCCTTCCGACCGCGCCGTGACACGATCTGCGCCACGCCGCATTTGCCCGCCCGACATGTCCCGCACCGCCGGCCCGGACGTGCCGATGGTACCATTCTGTGCGGGTTCCCGAAAGCGGCGGCAATTGCCATACCGATCGATCTCAAGAGCCCCGGTGCGTGTGCTCAGGGGTGCGCAACACCGGCACGTCGCTAGGTAGGGGACTTGTGATTTTCGAGAGGGCCAGCGGCCGACTAACGGATCCTATCCGCATACGGTCCGCGACCGCTTTATCGCTTCGACCATGGGACCTGCTTATCGTTGGGACAAGAGATTGCCGAGCACACGCTCAAAAAAGCAACTCATCCAGCCATCGGATTTGGAACGCACGGATCCCCATGCCGCCTTTACGGCACGAGATCTCCGCTTGCGTTCAAATACGCGTGGGCACACAGCAAGACGCGGGTTTCCCGCGACACGGCGCACCGCCAATGGCATGTGGAGGTGGTCGGACGTGCGGTCAGAGCCGCAGCGGGCAACAGTGGCGACTGCATTTAAATTTCGCGTCAAAGGGAACGCGTTTCATATGAAGTTGGCCGGGTCGTCTGACCGTTCCTGTGGCGAAATTGTGAGACGCTCGTGGCGTCCGCGGCCGGGCCGGCCGACGATCGGAGCTGCGCGGAATCTTTATATCTCATTTATGAGTGGCTGACTTTCTTCGTCTGGAAATCATATGCGCTCACGGCCAAATAGTCACCATCGGTAGGCCGTTTCGCGACATCGGCTGTAGCTCGCGAGGCCTCCGCAAGCAAGAAGTATAAGCAAATGCGCAACCGCGAATTGGCGAAATCGCTTCAGTGCGAACAACGCAGCATCGCCGATATGATCGCCGAAATTGAGACGAGTCCTGACGTCACCTTGCGTTCCGCCGCAGCGCTCGCGCAGGTGTGCCGAGGGATTATTACCGGCGAGGGCCCGACTGCCGCCGGAAGGGTACATTTCTCACGATCAATCGACGACGACGACGCGGCGCTTTGCGCAAGAATTCTCATTCTCGCCGGTCGGGTCGGTGACCCTGTCAGCCGCGCCGAGGCCGATACGTTATTCGACATCAACGCCGCCGCTAGCGACCGGCGGGATGGCGGCCGCTTCGAGGACCTCCTTGTCAAGGCGATCGTCCACCATGTCATGGCTGCTTGCGGCTATGACGTACCAAGCCGCGATATCGCACTGGCAGCCGCGACGGAGCTGAATACCTGGGCTTCAGCGATCGAGATCGACGAAGCGGTCAGATACTGGCTGGAAAGACGCGTCGGCGAGATCAGCCGTGGCACTGCGGCGCGTGCAATAACGAAGGCTGTTTCCGGCCTGGAACTGGCAAAAGGGCTCGCAGGAACAAATCTGTTCGACATCGCGGCTTGACGTTTCGCCTGAACCAAGCATGCAATTCCCCGGAGCCTCTAGATCCGACATCAAATTGAGCCGTCTCAGGCATCCTCTCATCAGCACCTTCACCAGCGGTTCCGAGCTTTATGGCCTGCATATACTGCGACGTGCCCTTCGCCCTGGTTTTCATATCATGTTTAACGCGTTTCACGGCTAAGCCGAGCAAGCTGCGGTATTACGGCGGGCCGATTTCTTCAACATAGCCGGACCGAGAGATCGCTTCATTGAAGTGGATCAAATGAATCCAGCACCCGACAACGACCCCGTTCACGCTTTGGGGTTCGGGAGGCATCTCGCGACAAACAATGATCGGAGAAAGCTCAATGACGGTGATCACACCTCGGGTGGACAAGACAGAATCACGCTGCCGACGGCCGGCCCGCGCTGTTCTGCAGCCGCGAGGAGACGTGTTATGATCGCACAGGAACCTCCCCCCTCCGCTCGACCAGCGACTCTCGTCTCGAGTTTGCGACGACGGAACGAGCTCCATGCAACGGCTTTGTTAACCTGGCCGCCACGCAGGAGCGAATGAGATGACTACTATCGGTCGACACGTCTCCAAGCTATCGGGCTATGCACCTGCGTTGCCGACGCCATTCGCTGATGACGGAAATATCGACGGCGCCGCATTCGATAAATTCTGTGACTGCCAAATCCGGGAGGGGGCCACAGCGCTCGTTGTGTGCGGGACAACCGGGGAAGCGGCGACGCTGAGCCCCGCCGAACAACGCACACTCATCCGCATCGCGGTCGGCGTTGCAAGCGGTCGGGTGCCGGTGATTGCCGGAGCTGGCTCGAATTCGACTAATCACGCCATCGAATTGACGCAGGGCGCTCAGGCGTGCGGCGCCGATGCCATCCTGTCGGTGGTGCCCTACTACAACAGGCCAACTCAAATCGGCCTGTATGAGCATTTCCGCGCTATCGCTCAATCGACCGCACTGCCGATCTTTCTATATGATGTGCCGTCTCGGACTGCCTGCGGCCTTGCCGATGAAACGGTTGCCCGCTTGGCAGAGATGCCGCAGGTCATCGGCCTCAAGGATGCAACGGGCGATGTAACGCGACCCGCACGGCTGAGGCCGCAAGTGAGGCCGGATTTTCGACTGTTGTCGGGTGATGACGCAACTGCACTGGCCTTTCTTGCGCAAGGAGGCGATGGCTGCATCTCGGTCACATCCAATATTGTGCCGGGCCTGTGTCGGAGCATGTTCCTGGCCTACCGGCACGGGCATATGCCGCGAGTCACGCGTTTGGCTAACCCGATTTCGCGAGTGACGTCTGCGCTGTTTCGAGAGACAAATCCCGTTCCGATCAAGTTCGCATTGAGTCTGCTCGGTCTCATGTCGCCCAGAGTACGGCTGCCGCTGGTTGAATTGACTGACCAGACAAAGGCGGAGTTGGCAGTTGTCATGGCGCAAATGCAGGACAATTACTCCGATTGCGTTGTCGGCAACGTGCATGGGCCTATGCGGAGGGGTTATCGAGCGCTCACAGGCTGAGCGCGCCTATGTGGCGGCTGGTAGCATCGGCGATGCAGTCGCAGGTTACTTGGTTCGAAGCTAAAAGCACGGGCTTTTTCCGATGCAGATCAAGAGCAGCAGCGCCGCTGCCGCCGCTTCGTTGCCCGACCTGTGGTAAGGCAGGGCAGGACTCAAAGCGTGTTCGACGATGTTATGGTTACGCGGCGCTCGTCGCCTCTCAGAGTGGGCAGGCATCTGCTGAGGCATTCATCATGATGACTTTAGTACTTGTCCGTTGGCGGCAGCGGGCGAACGAACCATAATCGAATGATCGGTCGCCGCTGGCAACACTCGGGGAAGAGTCCGATCCTTCCGCAAGCTTTCTCGCAAGACCTTGCAAAATATCGCGTTCTCTGAAAGGATTCGCGTTACCGCTCAACGCCTTGGAGATTTCTCAAGACGATTGCTTAGTCTGCTGCGCGCAAACGGTATCCGATCCCGGTTTCCGTCATGATGTACCGCGGATGTTCGGGAGTTGCCTCGATCTTCTGCCGGAGTTGTCGCACGTATACGCGCAGATATTGCGGATCCGTGAGGCTATCCCACAGCTGCTCCAGCAAGAATCGATTAGTCAACACCTTACCTGCGTGTTGAACAAGCACCCGCAGGAGCTCGTATTCCTTGGGCGACAGCTTCACCTCGCGCTCGCCAATCTTGACGATGCGCCGTACGAGATCGACCGACAGATCGCCGACACGAAAGATCGGATGTTCTCCGTGAATTTGAAGCTGATGGCGAAGTGCGGCCCGCATCCGGGCAAGGAGTTCATCCATGCCGAAAGGCTTTGTCACGTAGTCATCGGCCCCCAGATCGAGCGCGTCAACTTTGCCGGCCTCATCACCACGGCTGGACAGAACCACGATCGGTACGCGTTCGTTGCGCGCGCGGATCATTCTCAATAGATCGAGGCCCTCGATGTCCGGCAATCCGAGATCAAGAATGATCAAGTCCGGCTCCTGCGCCAGCAGCTCCAAACAGGTCTTACCATCCGGAGCCTCCAGAATTTCGTAGCCCTGCGAGCTCAGCCCCATGCGCAGGAGCTTGCGAATTTGGCGCTCGTCATCGACCACAAGCACCTTAGCCGGAGCAGCACTCATGCGGCCCTGCTTTGCGAGGTCCACCGCGACCAGATTCTGAGCGAGGATCTTGTCCGTCCGCTCCAGCACACGGCCAACGGTCTGTCCGACCTGATGGCAACAGAATCCGGCACAGTGGCTCCGCTTCCAGTTCTGGTGCTGTCAACGAAATCGGCCCATCAGCCGCAGCTATTTTGCGCAGGCCCGAAGGAACTAACGAGCCGCCACCCGGTCGAGAGCCAGGTTGAGTTCCAGCACGTTGACGCGCGGCTCGCCAAGGAGACCGATCAAGCGGTCGCTGGTGTTTGCGGCGATAAGCTGGCGGAGCACGTTTTCAGGCAGATTGCGGGCTTTTGCAACTCGAGGCACCTGAAACAGGGCCGCTTCCGGCGAGATATTTGGATCAAGCCCGCTGCCGGAGGTGGTCACGAGATCGGCCGGGACTTGCGCTGAAGGATTTTCCTGCTTCAATTTTTCAATGTCGCCGCCGAGGCGCTCGATCAGCACCTTGCTGGTGGGTCCGAGATTCGAGCCGCCGGAATTTGCCGCGTTGTAGGGAGCCGGAACGGTCTTGGCGGGGTCGTTGGGGTCCGGGGCGGTCGTCGCCGACGGCCGGCCGTGGAAATACCCCTCGCTCGTGAACTGCTGGCCGATCAGGGTTGATCCAATGACCTT
>JASHRR010000163.1 GCA_030037185.1 Xanthobacteraceae bacterium
TCGACGGGCCGGGGGGGGGGGGAGGCCAATGCCCCCCTCGTCTCTCGCGTTGTCCATCATTCGGCAGGCCGCATGTTCGGCGCAGGCGGCGCGGAAACCCTATTCTCTGTTGTTCCGATCATTTCTTCGCTTCTTATTTCTTCACTTCTTATTTCTTCACTTGGCATCACCTCACTCTGATGTTCGCTTCCCTTGGGTCGCGCGGCGGCGTGCCAACATAGGGTGCCCTCGTGACCGGGCGCTCTCAAAGTCCAGGACGGCAATCCACCCGGGTGGTTCTGTAACACTGCCGAAGCTGACGGAAAGCAGGAAGCATCATGCCCGATCGCCGCAGGCAATTGCTTGCCTCTTTCCGACGATGTCTGCGGCGGTTTCGCCTCCCTCGGCTTTATGTTCAACGACACCGTCGGCTGCAACGATACAGCGTTGTCTCGGCTCTCGACCTTGATGCTACTGGCCTTCGCCGAGGGAGCTTGATCGACACTGGCTGTGGTTTGATCGATATTGCGCGTCACCTGACCTTGACCAGTGGTGACAGTGGCCGCGGTCTGGTCGGTACTGCGCGTCGTTGGCGCTTGGCGAGCGGCAACGCTCGTCGCGATTCCGTCGATGCTTCGCGTTATCAGCTCTTGACCGGCGACGATCCGGTCGAGGCTTTGCCGCATCGCGTGGAGGTCACGCAATATCACATCGAGCTGATCGGGGTAGGAGACGGCTGGCGCAGCAATCGCGTCGGGAGCTTCGTGCACTAGCAGTGCCCGCCGCGGCGCCAACCAGCCAAGCTGCTCATAGGAGTTTGCGATCATCTGCCTCGCCTCGTCCCCATAGGATTGCCAAGCCGAGGTGGCAGCTACACCGATAGAAAACGCGATCAAGAAACGGGAGAGGACGCGCGAGGCTCTTTTGCGGCCTGGCGGGTGTCGGTTCGCGAGGGCGTCATTTTCGAAGGTGGTCGGGCGAATAGGCGGCGACCCGTCTGACAGCTCGACGGGCAACAGGCCCGCGTAGTGGGCAGAGCCCCTTGTCGTACGCATTCTAATCCCCTCGTGCGGGGTTCTCGGTAGTTTCTCGTCCCGGCACAAGTTGTCGATCAGCTTCTCGAAATATTACGAGACGTTGGGCAAAGTCAAACACTGTGTCCCGATTGCAACGATATAGTCAAACGCTGTGTCCAGATTGCAACAACATTTTATTACAGGAAGCATTCTCGCATCCGACGGGAAAGACCTCACGCCGGTAGGGTGCAACCTGGCGATGCCCCTTGTTTACCCCTCTTCGCCGGGGCGAGTGGAGCAGGACGCCCGGCGCCGCGGGATGCGAGCTCATCCGCGCCGAAAAGCGATCGGGCACCACGACCTCGGGGCGAGAGGAACTCCGCAGCGTACTCGATTTCATGCGTAAGGGCGACGTGCTCTGACGCGGATCGACCGTCTCGCCCGGAGCATTGGCGAAATGACGAACCTCACCGTCTCTGAGGCCGTCACGGGTGCAGAGGGCGGACTCCGCTGCACAAATTCCGAAATGTCGGACTCTTGAGGTTGGTGCGGACATATTGCAACGCCCGACGACATCGGGCCCATCATGACGGCCGCTGCGGGGCGCTGGCGGCCATTCTTGATCACGGCAATATTCACCGGCGTTGGCCTATCTGGGATGGGCGAACAATTTTGTCCTTGTTCGCCTCGATCGGCGCCGACACCTCGGTAACCTCCATGTCGGCGCGTATAAGGGCTCTGGCCCATCCACTGACGAACCACGATCGAGCAGGCGCCACGCTTTCTTTAGGCGAGGAGGCGTTCGGGTTTCGCCGAGGTGGGTCTTGGTGATGTCCGCTCATGCTGCCTACTATGTTCCCGGGCGACGGCGCCGCCAACCCGAGAACCAGACGCTGCGAGAGGGGCGGCGCAGCTCACAAATTGCGGCGCTGCGATTTTGAAAATCCAATGTAGCCGATTGATACTTCATCTTCGCCAGTTGCGATCTGTCGCGCCATTCTCGGCGGCAATGGTTGCTCTACTACGACAAACTCGCTCGAAACTTTTTTTCAGCGTCTGTCTCGTCGCCGCCGTGGTCTACTGGATTTGAGCTAATTGAGTCCGGCCCCTAGCCTTCCTCAATCGATGAGCCAACAGTTCGATTCAGGCTCAGGTTGTTCGCGCAAACAATCCTCGATGATCGCTCGCCTTGTCGATTGGGATTTCGGATCGAGTTTCGTGAACCGAGATGCCAATTCAAGCGTTGCGGCTTGCCGCCGCGACGGCTTGCTTATGTTCACAAGTCGACACATAACAATGTGCAAAGGTCCCAGGGGGCGGGCAAAACCGTAGCCGCATGCGGCTATACTTAAGGGTATGCAAGATCTGGCTCGCATTTACATTGATATCCCCGCGCTGCGGCCGGGAACTGCGGGAGCTTATCTGCTCGCCTCCCTGTCCGTAGTAGTTGCGGCGGTGCTGCGGCTCGCCATCGATCCATATGTCGTGGGTGTTCCGTTCATTACGTTCTATCCCGCATTTATAATCGTGACGTTAATCAGCGGGCTCCGTGCGGGCCTGCTTTGCACCGTGCTCAGTTCCGCCGCGGCCTGGTATTTCTTGTTGCCGCCGCGCTTTTCTTTCTACATTGAACGCCCGGCCGATGTGGTGGACCTGCTGCTGTTTATCCTGACGGCAGTTTCTATCGTGATCGGGATTGCGACGATGCGTTTAGCGCTCGAAGGCTACCGAGAGCTTAGCCACAAGCTGGAACAGCAGGGCATAGCGCTGCAACATCAGAGTGTGGCGTTACGCGAGAGCGAGGAGCGCCTTCAGACGGTTATTGCGGAACTCCAGCATCGCACCCGGAACCTCATTAGCGTCGTGAGCACGATGGCTAAGGGAACACTGAGATCAAGCAAAACATTCGACGACTTTAGCGTCACCTTTCAGGATCGCCTCGAAGTTCTAGGCCGCGCCCAAGGGCTGCTCTTTCGCGCGAAACAGGGCAGCCGGGTGAGCTTCGACGAACTGATCAATACTGAGCTAGCCGCGCAGTCGGTTCGTGTGGGAGCAGATGGACGGGTCACGCTCCACGGACCGAAAGGCATTCCTCTACGCTCCCGCACAGTCCAATCACTCGCGATGGCCTTACACGAGCTGATGACCAACGCGGCCAAGTATGGCGCGCTGAAGCAGCCGAATGCGCATCTCACCATCCGTTGGCGGCAAGAGACCTTGGCAGAAAGTGGCCAGCCCTGGCTTTATCTCGATTGGAAAGAGAGCGGCGTGGAGATGCCGCCCTTGGGTTCCAAGCCCCAAGGCAGCGGGCAGGGAAGAGAGTTGATCGAGCGCGTCCTGCCCTATCAATTTGATGCGCAAACGACCTTCGTCATGGAAGCGGATGGCATCCATTGCACCATTTTGCTTCCCGCCTCTGAGCAGCAGGACTAAGGAAGATCAAGCGGGGAGACCCCTCCGCATCGCTCGGGTCCGCCACAATGTTCGCAAGTCCTTCGCCGTTGAAGTTTTCTCCTACATTCCTGCCGCACCGGACCCTTGTTCGACCTGCTGCGCCAATTTTTCGTGGCGGGCAGCAACCTCGCGCATCGTTTGCTCTGCGTCGGCGTCGTAGATGGTTTCGGCTCTAGCCAAGATCTCTTGCGCACGCGCTCGCAAGTTCCTCGCGAGCGATAGAAGGTTGACATCTGCCATTGCGAAACTTTACCACCTGAATAAGTCGATCGGCTCAGGCCCAAGCTCGGACCGAAGCCACGCACCCTGCCACGACGAAACCCCGTGTTAAGGGCTACAACGTCTGGAGCAGTGCTCCGAGCTAGCGACCAAATGCCGTTAGCCTTGCGACCCGCTGGCGCACGTAAACCCTAACTGTCCGTCAGGGCTCAGGCGCATACCCCAGAAAGCAATTGGCCCAAGCACCGGGTGGAGCTAGGGCCAATGCATGACCAATGACCACCACAAGAATACAAGCATGCGTTTGGCGTCTGCGCGTGGATGACTTTGGGGTGAAATTGCCTGTGAGCAAGGTTAAGAAATTAAAGCGCGAGACTCCAAGCTGCCCATGCGCCTGACGACAAAACCAATCTATTTCCGGCGGGCCTTCTTGGGCACTGAGTTGGTGCAGGCACTGCGCGGCAAGCCCCGACAGTGGGAAGCAGCCTCCGCAGTTCGAGCCGCAGTTCGTCAAGACTGGCCCGATTCTGGAGAACGTCGTACGCGCCCCGGTGGCACGAGCACGACGGCGGTCGTTATCTGAGCATCATCCGGTCCGATCCGGTAGGCGCCACATTGATTCGTCCGGTGTCGGGATCGCTCGTCACGACCGCCACGCCAGTGCTGCAGCAGGATGACCGTTCCATCACGATCAACCTCGAGGCGGGAAAGCAGGGACGAGCTCAGTACGAACGGTGGTTTGCGAAGGCCGGAAAGGCGCCCGTCCTCGCGTCATTCGGCCACGATCCGCTGCCACTTATGGCCGCTGGCACCGAGGTGCCGAACACAATCAGCGAGTGCGCGTACGCAGGGGCGATGGTCGACGAGAAGCTGAAGGTTGTCAAAGGCGAGGTGAGCGGATTACCGATGCCGGCAGGTGCCGAGATCGTTGTCGAAGGATGGATACGCCCCGACCGCCTGCTGCAGGAGGGCCCCTTTGGTGAGTGGACCGGCTATTAGATCCGATCATTCTCGGGACGCCGCCCGGCAAGCCGCCGAACGACTACTGGTAGATGCGCGCGTTGCTGAAGTCGGCCATGATTCAGGACGAACTGGCCAAAACCGGGGTCCGCGACGTGCGCGGGGTCTGGGCTCACGAACCAGGTGGTGGCCGTCTGTTGATCGCGGTGTCGATCAAGCAGCGCTTTGCGGACACTCACGGTAGGCCGGCTACATCACCGCGCAATGCCAGGCCGCCGCCTACATGAACCGCTGCGTCATTGTCGTCGATGA
>JASHRR010000164.1 GCA_030037185.1 Xanthobacteraceae bacterium
ACGTCCACGCGCTGAGGCACCTCGAGCCTCACGTACGCCACGACAAGGCGGCCGAGGTCATGGAGGCCTTGTTTGCCAAGGTCAGTGCAGAGTAGAAGCTTTGGGTGCAGGTTGGTCCAAGAGATAGCAGTGTCCTAAGCGATTGACCTTGTAGATAGGGAAGGGTGGCCGAGTGGTTTAAGGCACCGGTCTTGAAAACCGGCGTACCCGCAAGGGTACCGAGAGTTCGAATCTCTCTCCTTCCGCTTATTTCCCAATGATTTGCGGCGACGGGGCAAGTTAGAACGAATCGGGACGGCAGCAATCTTGGTCCCAATTTGGTCCTAATACTCATAGGATGCCCTTCGACAGCGCGGCGATCGCGCCCGCGGCACTCTCGTCAGCCTTGCGGGTACGCTTGGCAGCGGACACCCCTTCCGTACCATCCTGCCGCCGAACGTTCGCTGCAGCCCTCAGAACCCCCTTAAATCCAGCATAATTTGCAAATCCATGGTTCGGGTGTGTTCCGTCGTCCGCTGATGTACCGTAGCGGTTGCGGGGGTACATGCGTGGGTAGCACGGGCCGCGGGGTAGGAAATATCACAAGAGACAAATCGCCTGTCGCGGGCGCAAGTTGAAGCACGCCAAGCCGGGGTGTACCCTGCGGCCGTGGCCTCTACCTCCAAGTCACGGAGGGCAAGGAGAAGGGGAAGGTCAATAAAAGATGGCTGTTTCGCTATCGGCGTCCCGCCCGAGAGAGGTGGATGGGATTAGGATCGCCCAAAACAATCGGTCTGAGCGAAGCCCATGAGGAAGCAGAACGTTGCCGCAAGCTTCTCAAAGACCGCAAAGATCCCATCGAGACCAGGCAAGCCGAGAGGGCAAATGCAGCAGCCGCCAATGTCACGATCATGACGTTCAACGCGTGTGCGGTTGCCTATGGCGGCGCATGAGGCCGGCTGGCGCAACGCTAAGCATAGGGCACGGTGGGCGGCGACGCTTACGACCTATGCCTATCCGGTGATTGGTCTGCTGGCTGTCGATGCGATCGACACCGGCCTCGTCATGAAGATATTGCAACCGATCTGGACCACGAAAAACAAGACAACCAGCCGGTGCGCCACCCGATGGAAGCCATTCTCGATTGGGCCAAGGTTGAACGGATATCGCACGGGCGAAAACCCCTACGAAGCGTAACGGAGCGATCTCTCCCCTTGGGCCAATCCCGCAGTGGCTTTAACAAACGCTATCAACATATTGGTATATTGTACTAAATTACGTCGCACGATCTCCCGGCGGTTCGGCTCACTGCTGCGCCGGCTCAAGCACCGGAATCAAAGCTTGCCGCGATCGCGTGAGCATTCAGCCATGTACGCGCGTTCACCCGGCCGTCAACCGCCTAAGCGGCACTGCAGTTGCTACCACGCATTCGAGCCGATCAGGCCCAGAAAGCGAACGATTTGGTCCGACCGCAGGACCGGCTTACACACGTGAAGCACTCACTCATCCGCACGCGGTATCGCGGTTCATATGCCATAAGCCAGCCAGCAGGCGTTGCGGGCACAATTATTATCGGTGATAAAACTACCCGGAGCGAGTAGCTATTCATCGAGTCGTCTCATCCTGCAAATTGCGAAGATCGACCATTGCTTGTTGACTTACATTAAACAGACCTTCATGGGGTCGGTCGAGATCGGCGATGAGATAAATAACCGCCGAGAACGTGAGAACAACGATCACCAGGGCTGGAGACCTCCGGAGGCTGGTTAGTCCCTCGTGGTAGCCGATACCCGCCATGGCGAGACTCGTCACGAAATAAAGTGTTGCCCAGATGATCCCAGGAATGCGGTTTCTCAAGGTTGCTTGAACCCGTTTCGCGTGCAGGGCTATGGTATCGTTCAGCGACTCGATGAAAAGCCCAGAGAGGACGGAGCTCGGCTCGTTCTGTACAGCCGCGACCGCCTCTGCCCAGAGATGGTCATGCAAACGTTGGGAAGCAACAAGCTCTAACTTGCCTGACTGAGCAGCCTCCAATTGAGCTTCGAGATACTGGCCCAGAATACCTCGGAACGTCGAGCGTTGAGGTTCGGGAAGGAAGGCGGAGCGCAGGTAAGTCGTTCTAATCGCGTTGGCTTCATCTGCCATAAATTGCTGGCGGGCATCGAGGTGGGTCGCCGCAAGGGCGAACGTGAATGCGAGCGTGAACGCAAGTAGGCTGAGCGCTGCTGCTCCCATTATGCCGACCGAGGACTCCGTCTCCGGTTCCAAACGCCGACGCAGCTTGCCAAGCTGGTATCCCGCTTCCAGCGACAGGAAGCCGACTACAATTGTCGCCAAGCACAACGCCCAGAGAGGGAGGAAATCCAGCGGCCCGGCATTCATTCACTTAGCCCTTACCGTTTGACCGTTTGCCAACTCCGTGCGAAAACCTCCAGTGGCGGTGGCCTGTCGAACAAGCATCTCTTGCCGCGCCCGACCTAAGCAATCCGGCCCCTTCATGTCGGAACCCGCTGACGTGTCCGACCGTTCCATATTGCGCGTACCGCTAGCGGCGAGGCCGGGCACGGAGCAGTACCAAGCAGGCACTCTGCCGCAAACGTACACCGCAATCGAAGGAATAGATGCGGGCTCCTCATCCGTCGAGAACGCTAAACGGGAAAGAGAGTGCTGATCTCTGCGACCTCATCGTCCCAACTAAAAAGGCCGCTTAAGGAACGGCCGACCGGCCACATTCCTCATCAGGCAAGCCGGTGCAGCCCCTTCAGCGAGCTTCGCATACATCAGGGCAGAAGACGGGACGATCGCCCCGTTCCTCCTCAAATAGCGAGCCAATTAATTATTTTCGGAAGATCACAAATTGGACATGCCGGCCTCGATTGAAATAGCGAAACAGACGCTGCTTTCCGGCGGGATTATTCTGGCGATCGGCACCCTCGCCGGTCTGTTCGCGCAGAAGGCGAAGATTCCCGACGTCGCGGTATTTCCACTCGTCGGCATGGCGATCGGCCCACAAGCTCTGGGGTTGATCGATATCAAAGCAGATTCGGCACTGAACCAGATCATCCTTCTCTTCGGTGCGAGCTATATTCTTTTTGATGGCGGCGCTTCGTTGCGATTCACGGTCTTAAAGCAGACCTGGATCACTATCTCCGTGCTGGCCACTGTCGGCGTCATGATCACTGCCGTCATCACTGGCATTGCGGCCTATTTCGTTCTCGGCGCTCCCTTGATCGTGGCATTACTGCTGGGCGCGACTCTCGCCTCGACCGATCCAGCAACGCTCGTTCCAATTTTCCAGCAGGTCAACATTCGGGATCGCGTGGCGCAAACCGTCGTGAGCGAGTCGGCGTTCAATGACGCGACGGGGGCAATCGCCACTTTCGGCGTGTTAGCCGTCGCCATGGGGACTGGGAACTTCTCATGGACGTCTTCCTTGCTCGGTCTCATCAAACAACTGGCAATCGGTATTGTTGCCGGCGCTGTTTTCGGATATCTCGCCGCACTGCTCATCGCGCATGAACGCTGGGCTTTCCTTGCCGAATATGCACCGGTGGTCACGCTCGCCGCCGTCATCGGCGCTTACTTCGCGGCTGACGACTTGCAGGCGAGCGGGTTTACGGCAGTCTTCGTCTTCGGGATCGTGCTCGGCAACCAGGAGTCATTCGGTTTCAACATGCAAGCAGGCGAGGCACAAGAACTCGCAGAATTCGTGGCGACCACTGCATTCATTATGCGGCTGTTCATTTTCATTCTGCTGGGTGCTCAGATCGACTTCGGACTTATAGGTCAATACCTCGTCGGCGGCATCATTGTGATCGCAATCTTAATCCTGGTCGCCCGGCCGCTGACTGTACTTGTGTGTGCGCTGCCGGACCGGCGGGCGAAATGGACCTTCGAGGAGATGCTATTCATGTGCTGGTCTCGCGAGACCGGTGTCATTCCCGCCGCATTGGCTGGCCTCATGCTCGGCGTGAAGGCGCCGGGCGCTCATATGATCGCCTCAGTCACTTTCATCGCCGTTCTCATGACCATCCTGATCCAGGCGCCGACAAAAAAATGGCTGGCGGACAGGCTGAAGCTTCTGGAAAACAACTAGAGCGCCGATGGAGTCGATCATTTCATCGGATGAAGCACAACGTGACCCAGCCGCCTATCAGCCCCTTACGTCCGCGCAACTGGTACCAAATCCGACGCGCCTGGCGCACTGACGCGCAAGCTGGGTGTTAAGGCGGAGGCTGGCGCGGCAGGCGCGTTCAGCTGACGGAGCTGGCGGGTTTGACGGCGCCGCGTCGCTTACGCCCGCAGACAGCCTGCCTGCGCCTCGACCTCGGCCTCGATGTGCTGTTGTTCAGCGCGTGTGCGGGTCTCGACAAGCCTGGGCTTGGCTGTTTCTTCCCGCCGCCAGATCTTTGCACGGCACTTGCCGTGCATCCGTAAGCCCATCGCCCTCGTAGCTTCCCCTGACGCCAGCGCCGGACGCGGCGCGGTCACGGCAATGCACGCAATATAGAGGAGCGGGCCAATGCGAGTCCTTTCAGCCACAATCGCAGCTTTTCTCATTTCGGTCAGTCACATTGCGCTTGCGCAGGAGCAAACCATGCCGCAAGGGGAGGCCGCACAGGCCGGGCGCCGGTGCGGGCCGAGTCTCAGCGACCTTCCGCAATTGCAGTCCGCGGAAATGACGTCCGAAGATGTCGTTGCGCAGCCCGAACGGCAGTTCGCCGAAGGGACTGAAACGCGGCCGACGGAAATTACGGCGGAAGAGCTCGTGGCCCAGTTGCCCGAAGCGCCGCTGGCGAAACCGGCGGAAATGACGGCGGAGGAGCTCGATGCGCCGTTGCCCGAGGCGCCGCTGGCGAAACCGGCGGAAATGACGGCGGAAGAGCTCGTTGCCCAGTTGCCCGAGACGCCGCTGGCGAAACCGGCGGAAATGACGGCGGAGGAGCTCGTGGCCCACTTGCCCGAGACGCCGCTGGCGAAACCGGCGGAAATGACGGCGGAGGAGCTCGTGGCCCAGTTGCCCGAGACGCCGCTGGCGGGCATGCAGGAAGATGAGAAAAGGCAGCCCGAGGCGATGAACACCGAGATGCAGGATCAGCCGGCACAGACGGCGATGCCTCGAGATCCCCAATGGGCCACCGTGAGCGAGGCTAAACTCGGGACGGCCGTGGATATTCCCCGTGCCGTGCTGTCGACCCCCGACGGTTATGCCCACAAGCGAGTAGGCCGCCGCTACAAGACACCGGACGGTCGTGCGAAGGTGGCGATCTGGACGCAGCGCAACACCAGGCACGACACGCCGGCAAGCTATCTGTACAGGACATTCAACATTCCCCGCGTCACCGTGGATTACGAGCGCTTCACCAGTGATTTTGCGGTGATCTCGGGCCTCTTCGGCACCAGGGTCTATTACATCCGCTGCAATTACTCGCCCCGGAGCGGATCGTTCCACTGCTTCGACCTCGCCTATCCCGTGCGGGAGAGGCGAGTCTGGGACGCCGTCGTTACCCGAATGAGCCGGTCGCTCCGGGCTCACAATGACTGACATCGGAGATTCCGGTCCGACCCCGGGCGTCGTCATTCCAGGACGCACCTTGAAAAAGGAGCGTACCGGGATGGCGCGTTCCCGCAGCACCGATACGTTTCTGCAAACTGGCTGTGACGGCTCGCCCTATCTCCTCGGCTTCCTCGATCGTCAGCCGGGACAGTCGGCGGCTCTCCACAAGGGCTTGGCACCAAGGCGCGACGGCAAGCAGTGTCAGTTGTTCGACGCGGGGCCGTCCTCAGGTAAGCCAAACGGATTTAGGGTCATTCGAACAGCCGGGTGAGGAATGCTGCGGACGAGATAGGAATGTCTTCGCCCGCCTCCACGGCCACGCTATACACCTGTGCCCCGTATCGCCTTACAATCGCCCAGTTGCCCGGCCGCCGAGCCCGCTTCGTCAAGCATGACGGCCGTCTGTGCGACTGGACTGCCCGGTGCGGGGCAGCGGCATGCGTGGCACGGCATAAGGAGGGCTCACCGCGGCCAGAGACACCGCGCAACCAACTCGCGCGGCTCTTTTCCGCGTCGCCGCCGGGGATCGTGCGGCGTTACGCCTGGTCTACCAAGACACCTCGGCGAGGCTTTTTGCTGTCTGTCTTCGTACGTGCTGCAAGACGTTACGTGACGGTGCACTCACGGTCCGCGAAGTCCGCAAGGGGATGAGCAAGCTCCGAGCGAAGAAGCGCGACATTGCCGACCAGATCGAAGAACGCGTCCGCCGAATCCGCGACGCTTTCGGCGAACGAAGCCGCTCATGCGCGAAATTGCGGAGCTTTGGGCGAGCTTCTCGCCCAAAGTGACAAGCACGTCGATGATAGGGGGCTGGTTGCAACCGCGAGGCTACACGGACTGACCCTGGTGACTCGAAATCTGTAACACGTGTTTGGCCGAGGCGCGATGACACTGGATCCCTTCAAGTCGGTGCCGAAGATCACTAAGCCATAATGTAATGGCTGACCACGACCGTTCACGACACGGTTAATAATCGAATTATGCTTGTCGGATACTTCACAAGCGGGCAAGAAGTTTCGATCTCGCTTTGATACGCCGGTTATGGCAGGACCGAGGAAGGGCACCTGCTGCCCGACCATCTGCACATGCTGATATGATCCCGCCGAAATGTTCAGTGGCCGAGGTGATCGGGTATCTGAAAGGGAAGAGCTCGATCTGGATCGCGCAGAATGTGGAACGCAAGGCGCGGAATTTTCTGGGCCACAAATTCTAGGCGAGGGGCTACTTCTGCCGACCGTGGGACGGAATGAGAGATGATTGGCGCTTACATCAGGAATCAGGAGTTGGCGGACAAGCAGTTGGATCAGCTGCAATTGAAGCTTTCGTCCTCATGAAGTCCCATCTTTCGTTGCACAATCCTTTATAATTTATAATTTCCTTTGCCGGTTCCCTCAAACCCCCGGCTCTGCTGGGGATTACTGATTTGGTCCTGCCGGTTACAAAGCAATGGCACTTTTTAGCGTTCGGGGTAGGCTGCGCTTGCAGACGCTGTCCGCGTTCGCAGCATAATAGTCAGGGAGTGGATGAAATGATCGTTACACTCTGTCGCGCCGTCATTTGCTCGCCGGCGCATCTGCAACTGCCGCGGCCGGCCTCGTAGGCAGCGCGCGTCCGGCTGCCGCCAAGGCGCCGCTCCTCAAGACCCAGGCGCCAGCCTTCTATCGCTTCAACATCGGCAACATCGAAGCGACAGTCGTGTCGGATGGTTTGATCGTTGGCGTGCCGAACACCACCGTCGTCGGTCCGGCGGCCGCCAACGTCGAAAAGATGATGAGCGATCTCTTCCTGCCGCCTGATAAGCTGGCGATGGATCAGAACGCGCTCGTCATCAACACCGGCGACAAGCTCGCCCTGTTCGAGACCGGGATGGCATCGGTCAAGCGTACCGAAGACATGGGCCTCGTCATCGGTAATCTCAAAGCCGCCGGCATCGACCCCAAGGATATCGACTATCTGATTCCGAGCCACGCCCATATCGACCACATCGGCGGCATTCTGGCCGCTGACGGCAGCCGCAATTTCCCGAATGCGCAAATCTTCATCGCCCAGGCGGATCTCGAATACTGGACAAACGAAGGGCTCGCCGGCACTCCGGCTGAAGGCTCGATGCGCGCGGCGCGCAAGAACCTACTGCCGAACCGCGATCGCATCCTGTTCTACAGCGACGGCAAGGAGGTTATCCCGGGCGTCCAGGCCATGCACACGCCCGGCCACACGGTCGGCCATACCTGCTTCGTAGTCACCTCCGGGGCAGACACGCTCTATTTCGCGGGCGATTTGGCGCGCCACAATGTCATCGTCGAGAATCCACGGATGGAGGATACCTTCGACACCGACCGGCCGCTCGGCATTAAGACCCGGCTCAAAACCATAGAGATGTTGGCGGCTCAGCGCATGCGCACGCTTGTCTATCATCTGCCGTGGCCCGGCCTTGGCCACTTCGTCAAGCACGGCGACGGTTTCCACTTCGAGCCCGAGCCCATCAAGTTCGTTTAATGTTACGGCGCGATGCCGCAGATCGCGCCACCGCTTCCCGTGACCTAGTAGACCTCACGCCATAATGCGAGGCGCATAGGCCTCATAGGGCTGGTGGGACAGGACATAGACGGGAATCGGCCGGCCAAAGCTTGAACCAAGGGCGGCCGAGTTGCGGCTGGAAGCCCACCATTGCCGATCACGGCAAAGACAATGGTGTTCTGGCCCCGCAGGATCGTCCGGCTCGCGCCCGGCGCGGGCATGGCCTGGTGCATGGTTTTGATGATATCGCCGCGGATCGCCAGCTGGCGCAGCGTGTCTTCAAGACCAGGCTTCAGCGTTCGGCCGTGCGCTCGCGAAAACCCTGCCTGATGTAGGCGCGGTTGATCACCAGGTCCTTGCCATCATCAGCGCGCCCCCGGACCAGGATGTGGACGTGTGGATTGTCGGTGTTGCAGTGGTCTACAGCGACCCGGTCGAGCGAATCACGCTATTGCCGAAATCCTGCATCTGCTCGCTTCAACGGCAGGCTGAGATCGCGGTGTGCCTCGGCGACACCCGGGAGATCGGCGAGCAGTTTTCGACGATGGTCGCCGCAGCGGTGCGCAAAATCGGCAACCGATTAGCCGCCCTGGCGTGACCGCCGGTGCGTCTTGCAGTTGCCTCGATGTTCCTATCTTTCCAATAGGCTCGCCCACCCTAGGGCCTGAGGGATATCAAACGCGAAGCCCTTGGCTAGTTTGGTGCTTGATTTCTCTTTTGATCTGAAGTCCGGTGGTCTTCGTATGCGTGATCGATGGCGTCGTCTTCAATTCTCGTCGATAGGATTGCTGTTGGCCGTCACGCCGGCAGTGGTCCTACTTGCGTCAGACACCGCCTGTGCGGGCGACCAAAGCGATCGCGAGTTTCGGGAATGCACGGACTGTCCGGAGATGATCGGCATTCCCGCCGGCCGATTTGTGATGGGAAGTTCGCGCAGGGAGGCAGGGCGGTTCGACAACGAAGGGCCGCAACATGAGGTCTCAATCGCGGCATTCGCGCTCGGCAAGTACGATGTGACCAGCCAGCAATTCCTAACGTTTCTCAAGGAGACGAGCTATCAGCCTGCGCCTTGTGATCCCGTTCTCGGACTCGGCTGGCATTCATCCCGCGAGGGAATTGTGGCTGCACCAGGCCGTGGCCAGGAGCCCCCAAAATGGCCCGCTGTGTGCCTCGATTGGCGGGATGCCGAAGCCTATATCGCCTGGCTGAACGCGAGAGTGCATCGACTGCGGCCAGGTCTGCAAAATCAGAGCGGTCCGTATCGCTTGCCGAGCGAAGCCGAATGGGAATATGCCGCGCGCGGTAGAACCCAAACGGCGCGGTGGTGGGGCGATGCGATCGGACACAACATGGCCAATTGCAACGGCTGCGGCAGCCCATGGGACGATCGGCTGCTCGCGGAGGTCAACAGTTTCAGACCCAATCCGTTCGGGCTCTACGGGATCCTGGGCAATGCGTGGCAATGGACAGCCGACTGCTGGCATCCAAATTATGCGGGAGCGCCCCGCGATGGGCATGCGTGGACGGAGCCAAACTGCGTCAGGCACGTGATCCGAGGGGGCTCCTGGAACAACCTGCCGGCCTTCGTGCGCTCCGCGAGCCGCACGAGCAGCATCAAGAATGCCGGCCAATATGATTACTCCAGCCTCACGGGATTCCGTGTTGCCAGGGATCTCCCGTGATCGTTGGCGAGGTCAGTGCGATCGACATCCCATAAACGACGGCAATCACGCGACCATCGGCGACACTGTCAAATGTGTGGTCTGCGCTTGCCCATTGGCGCAGATCAGCGCAATGCATCCTGCGTGTCGAGCCGCAGTGTAAATGCCATCCGTGCGTTGTAATGGCCGGCTGGAAGAGTGAACGGAGAAGATAGGATGACGGCATTGCGCGCGCTGAGCGCAGCATCCTGATACGCTTTATCGGATGCATACTGGGCGTTCCGAACGATCTCGGCTTTCGTGACTGTGCCCGTATTCGTCATCTCGACACGGACAAGAACCGAGAGCGCCCTGCCTCCCAAAGCTGAGACGTCCAGCCCCCATCGACGCTCGACCTGAGCCCTGATGAAATCGCTGACAGCATAGGTTGTCTCCGCCGCCTCGACGTTGCTCGTGGTCGGCGAGGCGGTCAGCGCGCGCATGGCGCTCTTCGGCAATGGACGGTGCTCGTCAGTGTCCTGAAGCTTGGCGAGCCGTTCAAGCTTTTGCTCAAGCGGATCCGCCGGCTTGTCCGGCGCCGGAATGCTGGGAGGCGGCAAATCCTCAGAGGCTGGAGCCGCCTTGTGAGGCGGTCCGATCGGCGCATCTGCCTGGAGAGGCCCGGCCGTCTCTCCATCGACCAACACGACGTCCACAGGGATGACCTGCGGCGTAGCGACCGTTGCCCGCGTCAGGACAAGCGCGACCAGCACCAGCCCATGCAAAACACCGGAGCAGACGAGCCCACCTGCAAGGACGGAACGGTCTCGCGAAGAATGTTTGTCACCATCAGCCGCGTGCAAAGGGAGCACGGCGACCGCCAGGGTCGGCGGCGGCAGTGTCACATCTCCTTTCGGAGCATAGGTCATGAAGGACATATTACTGAATCAATGAGCCGATGGCGAACCTTGCCGGGAGGCGAATGATTGCGCATTCCCGGACGCCGAAGCGTTGGGATCGCACTCGGCGTCGCACTCCTTGTCCGTGGCATCCTACTGCCCGCAGCTTCGTCCTATTATTGCCGGGGAAAGAAGCGTCGCCGCTGGCGACGTCTATGCTATTCACTCCCCGCGGGTGCCGGGCCAATGAGATGAGCGGCATGATACCAAGGGAGCCCCCCGGCTCTGCCGGGAAGGCAGCAAAAGTTTGACAGTTCCAGCAGTTACGCCCCAGGCTCCCATCGACGAGGCTTCGGACGCAGGCCGCCGAGCACATCGATGGGCCGCCGTGAGAGCGCCTGACCAAATACACTATAGGCGTGAAAATAAGACAAGCGACTGATCCGGAGAAGAATCCTGAACTTGAACCGGCGCTGTGACACGCGGCAATAGGGCCTTGCTGCGATCGATGACCGCCTTCAGGCGGCTCATCTATCAGGGCCGCGCGGCGACCCCGATGCCGCTTCGAGCGGCACCAACTTAAAGCCCCAGCTCCCCGGGGATACCACTCAAGCGTGGGCGCCAGCATCTGTCAGTCATCCCCCTTAATGACCGCTCGGCGGCCGCGAACTCGGCGCCGTCATTGCTCCGCGGGAACAGATGCCCATAGCAATCGTCGTCATAGCGATCGTAGAGTACCCAAGCCGCTCCTGCACGACCTTGCCCGGAAGTTCGGGACCGCCGTCAGCCTTTCGGTTGACGCACCAGGACGCGACGCTTGGCCGGCCTCATTGACGACACCCGCGGCTACCTGCACGGATATCAGCCACGCTTGAGGGTGTTGCCGAGGCGCTCGAGCCGGCGCCGTTCGGGAACACGAGACCCTTCGGACATGCGAGCTTCCACTCACGCAGTGCATTCAGAACCAACGGAGGCGCCGGTACTGTTCTTTCGCCGGATTCTGACTTCGGCCGGCCGACGGTGTTGTAGCGAGCGCACGTGCACGCTTTGGCATCGAAGTTCACATCGATCCAGCGCAGGCCGCGCAGTTCGGAAAGAAGGCCGCAGAAGATCGCGGTCAGGAACAGTGGCCGCCCGCGGCGTTGCAGCCGCGCTATGATGGAACAGAATGTCCACCCCGACCTTGAGCTTACCCTTGGCCCTCCGCTCGGCTTTGCGTTCCTTGACACGACGGAGATTGCGGACCACGTTGCGACGAGACCACACTCCATCGCGTCGGACAGGAGCATTCCCAGCGCGGAGCGGATTCGCTTCACCATCGCGGGCGAGTAGCCGTCGAGGCGCAACTGGTCTTTGTGGTTTCAGCGCCATCATCGCCTTCTCACCGATTGATTTGCCTCATTAATCGCATGCGGATACCGCGGCTGGTTTCTTGGGGGATGGACCAAGTGGGGGCATAGACTCACGAGAGCACTGATGCCGGCGTGTTTACAGCTATCCAAGCGCTGCTGACTTTGCAGCGGTGATTCGTCTGCCGGCATATAACCTCGCAGATTTGCACCTTTTATGTTAGGTATCAAACTTAATAAAATAAGTGACACAGAACTTTGCCGTGGTTTGCAAGGCTGATTCGTGCGAATCCGAAGCTCTTCGCTCATGGCAGCTATGTCATGGGAATGGCCGAACTTCTAAAAATTATGCCCCTCGATTTGATTCTTTTATTTTCTGGTCGAAGCTAAAATATAATGTAATTTTTAAGCTGTCCAAAATAATAGTCCATAAAAGTTCCATACAGCGTTGCGGAACTCCAACTCCGAAGTCGAATTCGACGAATTATGTCGAATATAGAGCAATGATGGGGGAATTCTGATGGCTAGTGATCGCCGGGCGCTCGCTGTGGCGTGAAGTGTCATCGGAGGAGCTAAGTCCAATGCTGAGCAAAAACTTACGACACATGAAGCCCTCCTTATGGATATTGCTCGCTTTCGCCGCAGCGGGCGCGGGATCAGCTCTCGCGGCCGATATCGGTGCTCGGCCGATCGGGCCACCCCCGCCAGCGGTTCCGCCACCATTACCAGCTTGGACCGGTTTTTATATGGGTCTTAACGCCGGCGGCCAATGGCTCGACAACAACGACATCAACGTCGTGTCGGCGGGGACCTTTAACCCACCTGGCTTGAACCCAAGCGTTATGAACGTAGGTGCCGCCGGTGCGACCACCAACCTTCCGGGACCAACAACGGCGGCTTCATCGGCGGCGGTCAAATTGGCTACAATTGGCGTCTTGGCTGGGGGGTGGCCGGCATCGAGGCAGACTTTCAGGGCGTCGGCGGCTCGACTAGCTTTACGGGGACGACCTCTATTTTGGCCAATAACGCCATTCCAACCGTCACGAATCTGGATGCCACGAAACGACTCGATTGGCTGAGCACAGTACGGGGCCGCCTCGGCTAGCTCGCCACGCCGACCCTCCTCCTTTATGGAACCGGCGGTTTCGCCTTCGGCGACGTTAAGTCGGATATCGACATTACCCAGAGCAATATGGGCAACGGGAACTTCGGCGACACTGCCGCAAATTTCTCTGACACGCGCTCGGGTTGGACCGCTGGCGCAGGACTTGAGTGGCTATTTATGCCCAACTGGAGCATGAAGATAGAATGGCTCCATTATGACCTCGGCGACGTGTCGTTCATCGCCCCTGAACTGCAGGCTGTCGTCACCCGGACCGGGACTGGTCTGCCCGTCGGGGCTGTGCGCTACGGCATCACCCCGGAGATTAGCACCCGCTTTGACGGTGACATCGCCCGCGTCGGCATCAACTATCACTTCTGAATAAACCGCTATCCATAGAGGCTTCCTGGCGAGTAAGTATAGGGGTAGGAAGCATCGATTGGTTTCGATGCCCCCTCCCTCCGAACCGGACATGCGGATCTCCCGCTTCAAATGTGGTGCACCACATTTGATGCTTAATGTGGCGCCGGTGGATATGTGGCGTTCAGCGCCGAAAGTGGCTGCCCAGGCCGAGAAACGATTTTTGAACGCCACATAACAAAATCGATAGGGCGAGCGTGGGAACTCCACTACGCCGGCTGTTCTTACCAGCGTTTGACCGGCATTTTTGCACCATAGAGGAGTCGCAGGCGTTAGGTGCCTTGGCTCTCGGCTCGTAATC
>JASHRR010001472.1 GCA_030037185.1 Xanthobacteraceae bacterium
TTCGATGTTTTCAACGAGGTCGGCCTGGAGGTGAAGCGCGCCACCGGCGGCGCACAGCAGCCGTGGGTGTCAAGTTCGCCGATCGACGGCACGTTTTATTTCGTCCCCACCGCTGCTGCAGGCGTGCAGCAGGCTGCTCTGCCGCCACGTCTGCCCTCACCACCGGCCAGCATTACCGCTCCGGTGGTAACAACGTCAGACGTGCGCCGGTTTGATGGCAAATGGGTAGTCAATTGGGTTTGCGAAAGCACGCCCTCGGGCCTACCGAGACTAGCCGGGCTATTTGTCGGTCAGGCGAGCAATGGCAGGTTCCGCAGTGAGCGCGGACAGAAGGGCACACCGGGTTGGGAGATTTGGGACGGAACCATCGAACCCGACGGCTCTATCGCTATTATCCACGATGGCCTAAGCGGCGATACCAATAGCGACCCGTTCCATCGTCCCGCGGGCACCAAGTTTTTCAATAACGTCATCGGCGTTCTGGAGGGCCTATCCGGGACAGCAAGCCGGACCGACCGGGAGTGCAATTTCAATTTTGCTAAGCAATCGGTGGCTCCGGCATCCGCCGCGCCAATAACCGCAAATGAACCAGACCTTCGGCAGATGCGCCGCTTCGACGGAATTTGGCTCAGTTCAGTTCACTGCAAGGGTGGGGATCTTATCGAAAGTCGGTGGCAGTTCCTCGCCCAGGTGAAGGACGGGAGTTTCCATGGAGAACATGGTGAGTTCGGGAAACCCGGTTCAGATGTATTTGACGGCATAATAAAGGCCGATGGTACGGCAGAGATATCGAGCAGCGGTTTTAACACGCTCGGAACGAAATACTCACTTCAGATGCTGGCCAAATTCGAGGATTCACAAGGGATAGGAGTTCGGCTCGCTGGGACCGCTGGGACTAGGGTATGTGATTTCATCTTTACGAAAAGATCGCCGTCCGCTGTGGCAGCGCTCGCTCCGCCGGCGCTAATTTCGACTGAACGCCCGAAAGCCGATCGCCCCGGGCCGCCGATCTCGCCGGCAAGCATCAGCGCTCCGGCAATAACGACGTTAGACGTGCGCCGCTTCGATGGATTATGGCTCGCGACCGAGACCTGCCAGCCCACGAAAGATGCGAGGGGTTGGACGCGACAGTTCGTGGGAGAAGTGAAGGATGGAGCGTTCCACGGCCAGTTCGGGGTGCTCGGTGCGCCGGACAATTCCATTACGTTCGACGGAAAGATCCAACCTGACGGTACCGCATTGATTTCCGGAAGTGGCAAGACCGGCTCCCCCGCGGGCGTTGGCTATCCGCCGGCAGGGTCCGCGATTCACTATGTGTTTGCAGCAAGGTTAAATGAATCGAGCGGAACTGCTACGCGGATGGCGGGACCAGCCGGAGACCAGACTTGCAATTTGGTTCTTGCTAAACACGGTGCCGGGTCAGCGCCGCCGATGCCCGCAGCTGACCCGGAGGCACGACGTTCCGCGGTGCTAGGTGAACCTGCTATGCCAGCAACTCCGACGGCGGCTACGCTTACTGCGCGGCTGGAGTCAAAAGCGCCCGTCGCACCCGACGTACCGCAGGCTGGGGGTCTCTTCACGCATCAAGACATGCAGCGCGTGAATGCGATCGCTGTCCGAGACGAATTGGCAATAATGCCGCCTCGATTCAGGATCGATCGACCGGACGCGAAACTACCAGCTTGGCTCCGCAAATTTGTAGGGATTTGGGCAAGCGAGATTGGATTCAATAGTGGACGTGGACGCCATGCAATGTTGATCGTCACTAGCGTCGAAGCGCCGGCACGGGCAACTGGGTATTATGTCTGGGGATCGCCGACTGTGCAGGGATCATCACAAAATCCGGCCGGAGTTAACCCGTTTAACGGCAAAATCAGCGGCAACCAGCTGACGTTTCAAGAAGAAGGGAGATATGCCGTGAAGGCAACACTCAGCAGTAGTGGCGGTCTCTCATGGGTACAAAAGGACAGCGACGGCGGAACAGCCTATATCACTATGAATCCAGTTTGGCGACTTACCGAAGCCGAACGGTCGGCGAAGCGTTAGGTTGCATGTGACGCGAAAGTCCGCAGCACGGAGAGCGCCCCGAGGCGCCACGTTCCGCGGCGGCGGGCCGCCCTCAATCGCTCCGGCGAGGCGGAAATTTAGGTGATGTCGGCGACAGCGTATTGCTTCCGCAACTTTGCAGCGTCGTCCGTACGGCCAAGCAGATCGAGGGCTTGTGCCGTGGTTTTGGCGGAGTCGCGGGTCCAAGGATGGTCCGGGCCAAGCGCGGTCTCATGACCCGCAAGCGCAATCTGACTGAAAGGCAAGGCCTGTGCTGAACAATCGCATGCGACCAGCAGCTGGGCCAAATTCCGCCGCAGGCGATTGGTGTTCGGATGTGCAGACCCTAACGTCTTCTCGGTGATGTCCAGAGCGCGCCGAAACAGGGGTTGCGCCGCCGCGACATCGCCCTGCTCTTGGATCAAGGCCGCAAGATTATTGAGGGCCACGGCTGTTTCGGGGTGGTCTGGACCGTCTGCCTCCTCGCGAATAACCAGCGCTCGCTCATAGTACGGCCGCGCCTGGGATAGCTCGCCCTTGTCATGCAGCAAAGCGGCAAGATCGTTGAGCGTCGTCGCCGTTTCGGGATGGCTCGCGCCGAGCGCCGCCTCGCGGATCGCCAGCGCTTGCTCGAAAAAAGGTCGCGCCTCCTCATCCCGGCCTCGATCTCGAAGGAGTCTGGCGAAGCTGTTCAGGCTCCTTGCCGTCTGAAGGTGATCGGGGCCAAGCACCGTCGTATTGATTTGCACTGCGCGCTCGATAAGCAGTTGAGCCCTGTCAAGATCGCCCTGCTCATTGAGCAAAACACCGAGATTGAGCAGGTCCGCAGCGGTATCCGGATGGTCGGGACCGAGCACCTTTTCGTCGATGACCACTGCGCGCTCGTAAAGCTGCCGTGCAGCCGTGAGGTCGCCTTGCGCCTTGAGCACCAGAGCAAGATTGTTGAGGCTCGCTGCCATTGAAGGATGCTCTCGGCCGAGTACGTTTTCGGTTACGGCCAGAGCGCGCTCGAAGAGTTGCTGCGCTTGCTTAAGGTTGCCTTGAGCCTGGAGCAGAAGGGCAAGATTATTGAGGGTCCCGGCCGTCGATGCGTGCTCCGGGCCGAGCATTTGCTCGTAAATCGATAGTGCGCGTTCGAGCAAGGGGCGCGCCTTCTCGAAGTCCCGGTGATCATGCAGCAGCAGGCCAAGATTGTTGAGGCTCTGCGCCGTAGTGCTATGGATCGGTCCAAACACTTTCTCGCGCACCGCCAACGCCCGCTCAAAAAGCGGTTGCGCCTGCGCGAAGTCGCCCTGTGCCTGACAGAGCATCGCTAACCCTTCGATGCTCGTGGCAACGTCCGGATGCTCCGGGCCGAACGCTGCTTCGCGCACCGCCAGCGCGCGCTCATAGAGTGGTCGCGCCTGCGCGTAGGTCCCGAGCACGCGATAGCGGTATTCGGCTAGGCCGTGGAGCAATCGGCCGGCCGGCGCTGCGGCTTCGGGGCGCAACGCCGCATCGTCGTTAAGCTGGGTCAACGTTATCGCATCGAGCTGCCGCGCCCGCGGCCAAGCCTTCGGATTGTCGAAAATATCTTCGGGATAGACCTCTGCCAAGGTCTCCAAAAGCCGACGCTGCGCCAGGTTCCTCGCGCTACCCGTAGACCTGTCAGCCGCAACCTGCCGAACCAAACGG
>JASHRR010000165.1 GCA_030037185.1 Xanthobacteraceae bacterium
GTCTCCCAGCTCGTCCCCGGAGGCTTGCGCTTTGTCATAGTGCTCCGGTCTCCTCATCAAAATATTGGAAAGGTCCGCCTTGTCACACGCGCCCCCATTAGCGACATTCGCCCCGAGTGAGGTCGAGCGAATAACAGGCTACACGTCATAAGCGGCGCGGCCGCCGCACCGCCTACAGCGATAAACGAATGCTGCCCGTTCGTCGTCTCAGGCCGGAACGCAGGTGAAACGCTGAGCAAGCCTCGAAAAGGAGATCGCGCGCTGGGCGGCGTCTCGTTGGGCCTCACCGCAGTCTTCGGGGCGTATCGATCCGTCACTACGACGTGCAGGAGATAGCCCACGAGGCTACGTCCCTTGGCCTATTCTACCTGGCTATAGCTCTATCCAAATATAATTTATTACCACCCTATAGCTAAACACTGTCATATGCCTCTTCGTGCGGCTGTACGGACGTCGCGCGGCTGCGGAGGGAGCCAGTAGTACAGGTTTTCGTGCTGCGTGCATTGGCAGTGGTGGAAGAGGCGGTCAGGATCACGGTACAGCAGAGAGATCTGTTTGAGGGGCCACTTCGACACCCCGCAAAGGCAATGTACCTACGCGAGAAAAGCGGAGCAGTTGCCAACCCGGGTGCCGAAAACAATCGGAATGGTAGGCACCTCCGCGCGAACAACGGCGTTCGTGCTTCCGTCGCGCGCGAAGGCACCCTATGTGGCGGGCCGGATACTGCATCCAATCTCAAGCGTCTTGTTTTGCCCGCGACCGTCTCTGCGGCGATGTTTCTTGGATGCGCATGCGTGGCGTATGCGGCGGACATCGACGGCGCGGTGACGAAAGCTCCAGTGTCGCCTCAGGCGTCCCCTCCGCCGTCTACCTGCACCGGTATTCCGGACTTCTTCCTGACGGCCTGTCAATTGAGCTGGTACGGCGTCAGGTTCTACGGCACCATCGACGTCGGCTTCGGCTACCAGACTCACGGGGCCCCGTTCGATGCGAACTTCGTTACTGGGGCCTCCTATTTCCTCCAGAAGATGAACAGGCCCCCGATGTGGGGTCTTGCTCCCAATGGCTTGAGTCAGTCAAATGTTGGCGTCCAAATAAAGGAGCCACTCAGTCCAGCCTGGTCTTTTGTTGCCCAGCTTGAGGCCGGGTTCGATCCTTATTCCCTGCACTTTGCCAATTCGACAGGCTCGGTGTTTGCTAATGCCGGCGTGCCAGTCAACCAACAAACCACGAACGGTGACGCGAGCCGAGCGGGCCAGTTCTACAATTCCTTGGGCTTCCTCGGCGTCAGCTCAGACTCGTTTGGGACCCTGACCGTCTTCCGGCAAAGCGCGCTCACGACCGATGGCGTCCTTGCCTACGATCCGATGGCCGGCTCATACGCATTCTCGCCGATCGGCTTTTCGGGAACGGTCGCGGGCGGCGGCGATACCGAAAATTCAAGATACAGTACTGCGGTTAAGTATCGAGTCGCCATCGGCGACTTTCGGGCGGCAGCACTCTGGCAATTCGGCGCATATGAGTTAAACAACGGCTCGAACAGCGCCTTGCGCGGAATTCGGCGGAGACTTCCGCGTGGGTCTCGGGATACTCTCGCTCGACGCCATCGGCAATTACAATAAAGACGCCGTAAATCTCACCCTCAACGGGCCCCTACCAATGCTGCAGGCCTGCCAATCGGAATGATGCTGCCGCAGCCGCTACACTGTCCGACAATACCAACGTAATGGTGCTCGCCAAGTATGTTGTCGACAAGCTGAAATTGTATGCTGGTTATGAATGGATGCAATTCGCGCCCCCCAGCGATCCCTTCGCCGTCGCCGGTACCGGCTTTACCACTATCGTGGGAGACTTTGTCTGTCTTGACTGCGCCACTGCGACCGGAGGCACGAATATCAACAGTGCGGCCTACAGCGCAAGCGCCGGCTTCAAAGACAAAGTGTTGCAAGTCTTCTGGGCCGGCGCAAGATACTCTATTACCGACTCGGTGGATGTCGTTGGCGCTTATTACCATTACGACCAGAACAATTTCGCCGCCAGCGCGGCCAACCTCGCGGCCTGCAACATTTCATCGAGCAATGAAAATTTTTGCGCTGGCACGATGGACGCGGCTTCTGCCATGATCGATTGGAGGTTTGCCCCCAAATGGGACACTTATATCGGTACCTTCTACTCCGTGTTTAATGGCGGACTCGCCAACCGTTACCTTGTGCGCAACAACCTCGCCACGACGGCTGGGATCCGCTTCCGCTTCTGATGGGGTTTCGGTGAGTCTGAACGCCGGACGGCGGCCGGCGCTGTTGCCACCGATGAGCCGAATCTTAAGTATTTCCTCATTCAGCAACAGGCGAGCAATATAGCCTACAGAATAAGGATCAGCCAATGCAGGCGGAGCTTTCGAGCCGTTCGGCTCGAGGGGGCTGTCCCGAGCCTCGTCCCCTTCCCGCTCTCCTGAAGGTTTCATCGTGACGATGATTACCCTCGCGGATCATGTCATCGCCTAACGTAGCGTGCATGGTCACGTCCGACCATGCCGGCGGACGCCTCGGCGCACTATCATGAGGAGGTCGACGGCCCCTTCCTTATGGCGGAGCAGCAGTAACCCAAGGGATGTTCTTATTGCGAGCGCGTTGGACGTGCCTCGTTGGAAGTGCTCCTATTCGAGTTGATCCTGACCCGAGCGTGATTGCCGCTTCGCCAACGGCGCGGCGACCTCCCGAGCGCAATCGACGAAGAGCTGGGCCACTGGGCTGATGGTCCGGTTTTTCAGAGTTACGATGGCGACCGAGAATGGCTCTATCGGAAGTTCAATCGGCAGTCTCTTGAGCGCGAAGCGGTTTGTATAGAACTGCAACAACCGATCACCGAAATGTCCCACGAAACGCCCGCTTTCGAGCAGTTGAAAAAGCAGATGCGCGGTGGTGGCGGTCACCGCAATACGCGGCATACGCAAGCCACTGATGCGAAATGCATCCGTGATGAGAGACCCAATGCGGGAAGAGGCCACGCACCAAGGCTCTTCTATCAGGTCGGCAAGACTAACCTTGCGCCGAATGGCCCAGCGGCTTTTCGTGCCGACTACGAGGCGGAGGTGGTCCCGAAATAGAACCGTGGCCTCCAGCTCTTCACTTAGAGAGGTGCCCGCCAGGGGAACAATCGCAAGTTCAACACGACGCTCAGGCAATTCGCGCGCAAGCAGCGTAGAGCTGTCCCCTTCCATCACGCGAAAGTTAATGCGCGGATGCTGTCGCCAGAGCCGCTCCATCACGGCGGCACCAAGTCCCGCCAGTAGCGGCTCGGTACTCCCGATTCGTAGCTCTCCGGTCGTAGGATCAGCAAGGAACTTGATCTCTTCCACGCTTGTTGTCAGATCGTCGAAAATCGCGATGCTGCGCTTGAGGAGGGCACGCCCGTAGGGCGTCGGCTCGACACCTTGGGGGCTGCGATCGAAGAGCTGCACGCCAAGCAGGCGTTCGAGATCGGCGATGACTTTTGACACGACCGGCTGCGAGATGGTGAGACGCTTGGCCGCCTTCGCCATGCTGCCCCATTCCGCCACCGCCATCAGGACCTTCAAGTGCTGCAACTTGAGGCGTTGACCGACGAGCTCGGTTTCGTTCATTCTCCTCCCCTATTCTGTGATCCTATGGCGATGTCAACATTTAGCGCTATCAATCGATGGCGCGAACCGAGTAAGCATTTGTCCGATAATCGAAAGTGGGGCCGCATCCGCCGGAGGAAACTTATCGGCTTCCTGAGCGAGCAGGTACTGGCTGAGCTGATGGCATCGGAACTGTCGTCGTATCCGACGCAAACCCTCTCCAGCGACGCGTCCTATCCCGATCCGCAGAACGAGAAGCAAGTTTTCAGCGACAAGTTGAACGCGGTCGATGCGGCGATCAAAGTCGACTCGTCGTGATCATTCCCAATTCTCCATACGCTTCTCTTCGCGACGGAACCGGCGGCCGGGGGGTTCTGGAGGCACCCAATTACGCCACCCCTCCCTTCATGACGTTCAAATGCTGCAACTTTGGCACCGTGATTTGGCGCAGCATATTCCTTGAGCCTATAGGCCTATAGTTAAATAGCACTACCGTGACGTCACCGGAAGCGGGCAATATCCGGCACGTGTTCGCGTCGCGCCAGACCTATCGGGTCGAAGGTTCCACGCGCGAGCTGTTGGAAGCCGCAAAGGCAAGAGTTAGCCGCCGGGAGGCAGCCCATGCAAATAGGGTGGTCGATACTTCTTATCATACATGGAATTCTGGCGGTCTTTTTGCTTGGTGCGATCACACACCAGGCGGTTGGAACCGCATGGCCTGTCACCAAGAAGGGAATGGGTTTCTTCCAGTCCGTGCGCGGCGTGAATGGAATGATGCGGTAGTCGTCCTCTTCCTGGCGACCTTTACGATCGCCACAATCATCTATCCGACCTATCGGGTCAGCGTGCGGACAGTCCTGCAGGAGTACAGGCTTTTCAAGCCGGAGGGGATGTTCGAAATGAAAGAGCATCTGCTTGCGCTGGCGCTGGCGCTCCTGCCGATCTACTGGCTTCTTTGGCGTAGCGCCTCGGACGCCAATCGCGTAGCGCGGGCGGCCCTGACCAGCTTGATTGCGGTTGCCGTGTGGTGGGGCTTTCTGACCGGCCACATCATCAACAACATCCGGGGATTCGGATCATGACGGAGACAGAACGTCTTGCAGCGATTTTCGCTGTGGCATTTGCCATCATCTATGCGCCGACCATGGATTACAGTTGGGCCTTTGCGACCTATCATCCGATCCAGGGAATTTGGCAGTTCGGCCGAGCGCCACCACTCGGCGGCGGTTCACCGGCCATGTACTGGTACGGCTTCGTCGTCACGTCGGCATTGGGCGCGGGCGTAGTAACGGCGCTCGCGGCGCTGATTCCAGAAAAACTGTTGGACCACGTGCCGTGGCGAAGCCTCGCTTGGCTGGCACCTATTTGCGCGATCATCTACATCGGATACGTTCTGCTACCGTACGCGACAAAGAGCTAGTGCAGAGGCGAGGCACTTTTCGTGGGAGGGCGGAACCGATGCTGCGGCATTTCACCTTGCGTCGTGTCGCAATCGCAGGGATTGCGGCATTGAGCTGACATTCTGCGGCGAGCAAGGCCAGCGTGCGTTCGTTCGCGAGCATCTCGATCATCGCGCCGGCATGCTCGAAAACACGCCGTCCAGCCGTGTCGGCGCGTGAGAGTTTGGCAATGTCGGCACCAGACCCTGCTCTGAAGGGTTCCAATCCAAGATCGAACTCGACAACTCTGGCCGATACCGAAATACCCAGCTCCGTTTAGGAGGCTGCGGATTGCACCTTGTCCGTCATCCGGTGTGGGCTTACAAATTAAGGAGCCTTGAAATGACTTCAGGACAAGGCGAATTTGTTGTGCGGGACATGAGACTTTCGCGGCGCAAGCTCCTACGTATGGCCGTCGTTTCGGCCCCACTTGTTCCACATATCGCCCTCGCTGAGGATTATCCGGTGCGGCCCGTGCGCGTAGTGCTTGGGCTTTCTCCAGGTGGATCCGTGGATATCGTGACGCGCATCGTCGCTCAAGCACTATCGGAATTTTTAGGCCAGCAATTCATTGTTGAAAACAAGCCAGGCGCTTCGGGGGACGTCGCCACGGAGGCGGTCGTGCGCGCGACGCCAGACGGCTACACAATTCTCGTTGTGCTCGCTGCTAACGCCATCAATGCGACCCTGCACCGAACGCTCAAGTTCAGCCCAGTCCGCGATCTAGCGATGGTTGCCGGCATGGTGCGGGTGCCTAACGTCATGGAGATAAACCCAGCAGTGCCGGCGAATACCGTTCCCGAGTTCATCGCCTATGCCAAGGCGAATCCGGGTAAGCTCAGTTATGCGTCGGGCGGCATAGGCAGCTCGCTTCACGTGATCGGCGAGCTGTTTAAGATGATGGCGGGAATCGATATGGTCCACGTGCCGTACCGCGGCGGCGCACCTGCATTAATCGATTTGCTCGGCGGTCGGGTGCAGGTCATGTTCGACACGATACCCCAGGCGATCGACTACATTCGAGACGGCAAGCTTCGCGCGCTGGCTGTCACGACAGCGACACGGTCGGCGACACTGCCGAACGTGCCTGTGCTGAGCGATTTTGTTCCCGGTTTCCAGGCCGGAAGCTGGTGGGGATTAGCCGCGCCGAAGGAGACACCCCACGAAATTATCCACGTCCTCAGTCACGCAACAAACGCAGTTCTCTCAGACCCTAGAACCAGGGCTCGCCTCGCCGAGTTGGGCACCACGCCGTTACTCTACGGCCCCGCCCCGTTCGCGAGCTTTGTCGAGATGGAAACTGACAAGTGGGCAAGAGTGTTAAAGTTTTCGGGAACCAGGGAGGACTGAAACCGACGATGCCCCCAGCCTGCGCATGATGAGGGGCGTTGCCGGGTCCATTTTCTCGGCCGCTATTCAGGCCTTTCGCTGGGCCTCTTGCCTGTTTCGTTGCGCCGCCTTTTTGCGAGGTCAAAGCTCGGGCAACGCATCTCGCTGAGCTTGGGAAACGGTAACCGATCCAGAAGACTTCCAGGATGCGGCGGCCGGCGAAGAATGAAGCGCGGGTCATCGCCCTCGCGGACTGGCTCGCCGGCGAGAGAACCGTAGACGCCTGATAAGCGAAAAGCAGTGGCCGCTCTTAGCGATAACTGCCCCGTCGCTGCTCCTTCCATCCGCGTCCGCGGCTCTCACCTCGGCGTGTAACCCCTCTGCTGACCCGGGAAGACGCTAAACGCGCCGCCTGGCTGCGTTCTCGCCCAAGACGAGCTTTGGTTGTATTGCTTCCCACAATCCATGCATTTCAGAGGCTGTTCTGCAGATCTTTCGGATTGATCGTCATTTCGATGTCAAGTTCGCGAGCGACAGTTCTGTGGGGCACGTAGGTGGGAAATCCCGCGCGCCACACACGAGTTGGATGTTGGATGGCTGCACCCACTCGCTAGGCGCGTAGTAGCGCCAAGTCTCCGCGAATATCGGAATCGGATCATGCACGAAATCGCAGCGCCGGAACTATCGGGCGAAATCCGCGCAAAGTCGGTTCAGGATCACATCGATGAACTGCCGATGTGGGCCAATGGTACCCGTCTGTCATCGGCACCGATGACGGGCATGCAATGGCTCATCTGGTCACTTGCTGCGGCAGGAAAATTCTTTGAAGGCTTTGTCGTCTTCATGACTGGCGTTGCTCTCCCTCTGTTGTCAAGTGAGTTCGAAATTGGCTCTGCCGAGCATGGCGTCATCGGTGCAGCGAGCCTGTTCGGCATTCTCATAGGCGCAGTCGGCCTGGGAGGACTCTCGGACCGATTTGGCCGAAAGCCGATGTTCCTCGCGGAAATGGTTATATTCGTGGCGTTCCTCGTGGCACTGACCCTCTCCCCGAATTACTATTTCCTCGTAGTCTGCTTGTTCGGACTGGGGCTCTCGCTCGGTTGTGATTATCCGACTGCGCATATGATCATCTCGGAAAGCATCCCAAGTACGAGCCGCGGGCGGTTGGTTTTGGGTGCTTTCGCCTTTCAGGCGGTCGGCGCGCTGGGCGGCACCGCGATCGGCTACCTTGTACTCTCGACTTTGCCGGAAATCAGTGCCTGGCGCTGGATGTACGCGTCGGCGATCATTCCGGCCGTGCTCGTCACGATTGGTCGCCTCTACATTGTCGAGAGCGCCAATTGGCTTTCCGCACGCGGTGAAATCAACAAGGCTGAGCAGGCAGTGAAAAAGCTGCTGGTACGCAAGCCGCAATACCCCAGCGAGATCAAGCTTGCGGCACGCGACGGATCGCCGGCGGGCCACAAATCCGGACAGACTTACGCCTCGCTATTCAACAAGGAAAATAGGCGCGCAACGATCCTGGCGTCGGTTCCATGGTTTCTTCAGGACCTTGGAACGTATGGTATTGGCATCTTCACTCCGACGATCCTCGCCGCCGCCGTGGGCGCGAATTCGGATCACGCGCGCAGTGTTGCCGATCTGATCGCGAACGCCATTGCGGCCGCAAAGGGAGCAGCCCTGATCACCGCGCTGCTGATCGTCGGCATCATATTCGCAGTTCTGCTGGCCGATGTCGTAGGCAGAATCGCGCTCCAGATTCTTGGCTTCTTCGGCTGTGCTGCAGGTCTGTTTCTGGCGTCCCTGTCTTCCAATTTCACCAATGGGACGCAAACGTTGTTGATCTTTGCCGGCTTCATGCTTTTCAACTTCATGACCAACTTGGGCCCAAACGCGCAGACCTACCTGCTCGCTGGCGAGGTCTTCCCCACCGCGATCCGCGGCAAGGGGGCTGGCTTCGCGGCAGCCTTTGCCAAGATTGGGGCTGTCGCAACGGCGTTCCTGTTTCCCATCCTTCTCGACGTTATCGGCACAACGGCCCTGCTCTACGGATTAATCGTGGTCTCGATCCTAGGCGCCGCGGTTACATGGATGTTCCGGATCGAGACGACCGGCCTGAACCTCGACAAGCTTGGATCTGAGCCCACTCGAGCGGAATGAACTGCTGGGCCCATTTGCGTTCAGCCTCACCCAGGAGATAGCATGATCGACTCGCATCCAAGCATACTGGCGGCCGCGATGGCACTTAGCATGCTCGCACTCCCGGCATCGTTGGCGCGCGCTGACAATATCACCTTGGTCGAGACAGGTTCGACGCTGATTTATCCGCTGTTTAACGTCTGGGCGTCGGAATACACCAAGACGCACCCCGGTACGCGTATCACCACCAACAGTACTGGCTCGGCCGCCGGCATCGAGCAGGCCATCTCCGGAGCGGCGCACATCGGCACCTCGGACGCTTACATGACGGAGGCCCAAGTAAAGCGCAATCCCCAGATCATCAACGTGCCGATGGCAATCTCGGCGCTCACGGTCAACTACAATCTTCCCGGCCTCAATACCACCAACCTAAAGCTGGACGGTCCAGTGCTCGTTGGTGTCTACACCGGCAAGATCCGCAGTTGGGACGACAAGGCGATCGTCGCCCTCAATCCGGGCCTGGCCCTGCCGCATCATGAGATCATCCCGGTCCGCCGCACCGATGGGTCGGGCGATACCTACGTCTTCACCCAATACCTGACGTTCTCCACCCAGTCTTGGGAAGACAAGGTGGGCTATGGCACCTCTATCGCCTGGCCACCAGTGCCAGGCAGCTTGGGCGCAGAGGGCAACCTTGGTATGGTGCAGGCTATTCAGCAGACCCCTTACGCAATCGGCTATCTTGGCATTAGCCTCCACACCGAGATTGCAAACGCCCAACTTGGCACTGCATCATTGAAGAGCTATTCGGGAGAGTTCTTGCTCCCAACGCCCGAATCGATAGCGGCTGCGGCGGCTTCACTCGGCCCACGTACGCCGCGAGACGAGCGCCTCACATTGGTAAACGCGCCTGGTGCTAATGCCTATCCGCTCATCAATTACGAATATGCAATTGTTTCAACTAGACAGGCAAACCCCGAGATCGCCAAAGCGATCAGGCGATTTCTGCTCTGGGCTATCGCTCCAGATGAAACCAATGAAAAATATCTCAACGATGCCCACTTCATCGCGTTGCCTGCCCACATCTGGGTGCTGAGTCACGATCAGATTGAGTTGATAAAATAACTCCCGCCCTCTTGCGGCAGGAACACACCTAAGCGCAAACCTCGCCGTTCTTCGGCAACAAGAACCATCGCCGGATACAACCCCGTGAGGGCTACGCCAGGTGCCCCGCTGACTTCCTGAGAGGATTTTCTCATTTTGGTCCGCAGTCCGCCCGTTAAGGCTGGCGGGAGCAGCGCCCACGCGCCAGCGATGACAGCGCCAGCTGCGCCGCCGGTAAATCACCGCTCTGGAGAGCTTGTCCGATCTCGCTCATTGCGCGCGAGAATGGCCCGTTGGGATTTGCAAACCCGTGGAGTTGGCTAAGCGATGAATAGGCTTGTGTGCACCGGACAAGTCGCCCGAATTCAGAGCGGTTAGCGGCGAGCGATTGCTCGCGACGGCAGCGAATTTCAAAACGGCGGCCGTCACCCGCGACTGCCGGGGCGCCTCCAGGCCCGTCTGGTCCGCTGCAAGCTGCCTCGGCAGCTCGAATTTCGTCCGCGGAGCGGTTATTAGAACCGCGGCCAGGTAATATGAGTGATTGCACGAATCGGATAGCATCGCCGTCGCATCGTTCTCGCTGGGACGCGCTTTTCCTTCGATCTGATAAAGCCGCCCGTTGTAATCGAAGAGCGCGACCATGGACCGGACGCCATCCCGCCCTACGATGCTGAGCTGGCGGCCGTAGATCCGGCTGATGCGGTGGGGGATTCGCGCCCTTCGGACATCGACTTGATCGCACGGTCGATTACTGCGCTTTCGTCCAGGCCGGTATCGGCGATTTTAGCGACGGTCATCTTGAACACGGCATTGTCCTGGCGGACCGAGTAGATGTGGGCTTCAACCGAGCGGTCGCCGGCGACCTGGTACGTCGTGGTCTCCGCCTGCGGATCACCGCGAAAGGCGACTGCGAAGAATTGATCTGGATAGCGGTATTCCTGCCAATTCTGTGCGACAGCGGGAGCAACGAAAACCAACAGCGCGGGGATGAGGATGGACAGTCGCATAGTTGTGCGCTCGACGGGCAAGATCGTCTCCTTTTGCGTCGCAGACGTTGAACGCGCTCGACATGATCTGCGCCTGACGTCCTTTCCAAGCCTTATTGAGAAGAACATTACGAGCCGACGAACAGCACATTACAGATTGGTCGGAACGCATCCGGGCGATGGGGATCACGAATGCCACCGGCCCAAGAAAACCATGGCGGCAATTCGCACTAACGACCGGCGACCGACGATTAACCCCTTGCACGGCACTTCCACTTGCTTGAGTCACGGGTTTTCGGCGTTTGTCTGTATCGCGCTCGATCGCAACATGATTCTGTCGGGGCGAATAGCGCCATCTCCATGCGATTAAAGTCTACGCAAAACGAGCACATCTGGTCTTCCAGGCGCGGGAACGCAGTATTGCCCGAGGCCCCAGACAGGGCGTGCCAGGAGCGCGGGGTAGGCACGGGTGAGAGGCGACTGCACGCGACCGAACAGCAGCACTCGGGCGCTACCTGACGGTACGAAGGTTTTTTCATGATCCGCCGGTGGACCATGCGAAGCGCGGCTCGCCAAGGACGCGGGACCCCGGCACCAAGGTAAGGCTCGCAGAGCCAAGGTGCCGAGGTCACGCATGAGGGTGAAGGCCGCGCGCAAAAGTTCCAACTACGGAAGGCGTGATGATGCCGACATAACCGGAAAGTCACCGCTTTGCATGCTCCCTCACAGCCAGCTCATCACGGAGCTTCTTTCGCAGACTGAGCAGCGTGGCGTGCGCGCAGTCGGCAAGACGGTGAGCAATAGACAGCGTCGCATCGTGATGACTGAAACGAGACGCCACAAATGGCACAGGCGCAAAGCATCCGACGACGGCGCCGATAGTCTCGCATGTAGCATTTTACGCAAAGACCGTGCGCGTATGACCCTGGCTCGCGGCATTCTATACAAAGGCGCCGTTCGTATCTGTCGTGGGTGCCTGTGACAGGTGAAGCGAAACGCCTTTGTTGGTAGTCATGCAAATAGCAAGTGCGGCAAACACCGCAAACCAAATCGCTGCTGACTCCGCTACACCTTGGACATTCCATCTTGGTCACAGGTGCGATCTTTGCGCCCAGCAACCTCAGCTCGGCGCGGGGCTGCCGCGGCTCATATGTGAACCAATGCCGGCATTCCCGACACCGCCATTCGGCGGGCGGTTCGTGCCGCATGATCTGTACCTGTTCGACGCCGCACGCCGGGCACCGCGGAACATTGCGGTACAGGAGACCCTGCCGGGCCAGAATTGACTTGATGTCGAGCATTGCAAACCTAATCTTTATGCTCTGCCGTATATAACGTCACACGCACAACGGGCCTCGGCGATAGCGGCGCCGACCACTCGGGGGCTTGTGCCCCGGATGGGGATACCGAGAGCCGGGACCGGCGCACGGATTGTCATGGGGGGACATGGAGCAAACCGCGCGCGAGCCGAACTCTAACATTCGATTGCCGCAAAGCAGCATGAATGTTTGTTCATATGCGCGCCGCTGGCTCCGACCTCGGGCGTAGATGTGGAGATCGGAGCCTACGGATGCGTCAACCAAGCGAGGGGGTAACCGCGTGCAACCCCTACATTAATAGAAATTAACATATCATCAAATGATGATGAGGGGCGGGAACCCGGCTCTAAGGCCCGACCCGTGGCACCCCTAATTACCACACCGCCGGGCCGGGCCGCTCTATTTTGGCCGCCGCCTACGCGACGCCGTCGCGGCATGAGCAAAAGCACGGCCGCCGGATCGAGAAGCACGGCGAAGCAACGCGAAATGGCTCAGCATCGCCTCTGGCTCGACGCCCACCAGCGATCGCCAAATAGATCACCTGAAGCGGCCGCAACCTTCCGCTGGCCCTTCCGCACGCTGGCGCATTAAGGGCCTCGCGGTTCTTGCCGACGCTGGAAGGGCAGCCCTGTCGGCCTAACCCTCAATAGGAGGTCCCCCGGCTCTGCCGGGGTGGCAGTAGAAGTTTGACATTTACGGCAGTCGTCCACCGCTGAGACTCTCGTTTCGTGAGCAGCCAAGCACACGAAAGGAGTTCGCGATGGACGACTATGAGAGCTTAAGTCACACGAAATGGGACTGCAAATACCACGTGGTGTTCATTCCCAAGTACCGTCGGAAGGTGCTGTACGGGGAACTGAGACGGTACATGGGCGATGTGTTTCGGAAGTTGGCTTTGCAGAAGGAAGGCCGGATTACCAGGCAAGAGTGCGATCCACTTGGCCCGGACGTATGGGGAGAGGAAGCGCAATTTCGTGGGACAGAGCTTCTGGGCCAGAGGGTTCTTCGTCTCGACCGTAGGTCGAGACGAAGCGGTGATACGGGAATACATCCAGAACCAGGAACAGGAAGATAAACGCCTGGACCAACTCAACCTGTGGCGTTGATCGCCGCCTACAGGCGGCTCAAGCAACTGGGGCCGCGTTAGCGACCCCATCAGCCGCTTCCAGCGGCCCCATATCTTAAAGCCCCCGGCTCTGCCGGGGGATTGTTACCCTCGGCCAAAAGCCTCTGCCTTGTGGGCGATTGGCGGCCCAACCACCAGCGATTTCGCTCATCTGCGGTCGGGAAGCCCGAGGCGAATTGACGACGAGAGACCGAAGGACGAAAGGCTGTTAATATTTTGGTGTCACGTGCAGTCGGAGCCGTTTTGCTTGAGGGGAGGGAACACATGCGCGTTCAACCGCTATCCGCAGTCGCCGCTGTTGTTGCGCTCGTGGGATCGGCGAGCGCGCAGGAGGTGGGACCGCTCGCGATTGCTAAGCAGGGCTATTTCTTTGTCGGAGGAAAGTATTTCGACACGCCGACCGGCAAGGTGATGGCGGGTCATGCTTATGTCGAATATATGGTTCCGGAGGAACGCACGCATCGCTTTCCGTTGGTGATGATCGCCGGCGGCGCCATGAGCGGGGCGAACTTCACTGGCACGCCGGATGGACGCGATGGCTGGGCGCAATATTTCGTCGCTCGTGGCTACGCGGTCTACCTGGTCGATCAGGTCGGCCGCGGTCGGTCGCCGTACGTCGAAAGCGTCTACGGCAGAAGTAATCTGAACACGTCGAAGTTCCTAATGGAACGGTTCGTCGCAGTTGCTCGCTACAATCTTTGGCCGCAGGCGCGTCTGCATACACAATGGCCGGGAACCGCCGAGCCTGGTGACCCGATCTACGATCAGATGCAGGCGCAAGAACTCCCAGACATTGCGAACGCGCCGCTGCGGGAACGACTCAATCGCGATGCTGGCGTGGCCCTGTTCGATAAGATCGGGCCCGCTGTACTGTTTACCCACTCGCAATCAGGCGCATATGGCTGGGCGGTCGCCGACGCCCGGCCCGCCCTGGTAAAGGCCATCATCGCCATCGAGGCGGGCATGCGGCCGTTTCGCAACGTCGAATTCGTCGGCGCCCCTGACTACTTCAGAGATGGGCCAGTCGACAAGGTATGGGGTCTCGGGAATGTACAGCTCACCTTCGCCCCACAGGTCTCCAATCCATCCGAACTTGCTTTCGTGCAGCAGGAAAAGCCGGACGCGCCCGATCTCGTAGCTTGCATCCTGCAGAAGGAGCCCGCGCGACAACTCGTGAACCTCAAGGGCATTCCGGTCCTAATCCTGACCTCGGAAGCAGGCTTCCACGCCACATCCGATCATTGCAACTCGCTGTTTCTCAAGCAGGCAGGCGTGGACAACGACTTTCTCCGGCTACCCGATATCGGCATTCGCGGAAATTCCCACTATTTGATGCTGGAAAAGAACAGCATACAGATAGCAGGCGTCATTGCCGACTGGCTTGGCAAGAGGGTAACACCAGTGGAAGCCAACGAAATGACCACCGGCCGTTAAACCGGTCCGCCATGCGCCCGCTATCTCGTCATCGGCATTCGCCTCCTTCGAATTCGCCCGAAAGCTTCCGCGATGCTCGCACGGCGCTGCCTTGAAAACATGCTTCATGCGAAATTGGTCGCTCCCCTAAGACTGAGCCAGCATCCAAATAGTTTCCGCCCGTCGAACGTATCCCTTTTCACGTGGCCAATTGAGTGGCACGAGTGCGACCGCCTTTCTTGCCTGTTGCGCGCGCCATCGCCGAGCCGCAGTGCGGTTAAACCGGCATTTAGTCGTCAGGCAGCGGCCGAATACCCAACGTTGAGCTGCGCACGGTTGAGCAAGCGGCCGTGGCGGCCTGTCGCCACCGCCTCTGCGGGAGGTCGGGACGGAGCGTTTCGGGCACTACTAACCGCAGAAGCGCCGACAAATAGTGATTGCATGGCGCCTTTTGGGTGCTGCCCGCACCGCTCGATACGCCCCTTTGCGGGCGCCGGGGCCGCTGGGGCAAAGCTGCCGATCAAAATCCAAGAATAGGAGCTATGGCAGCCCACCCTCCCAGGATCCGCCGCGACCATACGGCGCAAAAGGTGCGGAAAGCCCATTCTCGGCTGTTCCGACCGTCTCTATCTCCTTTGGCAGCATCTCCCTTCGATGGTCACGTCCCCTGTGCCGATGGTCACTTCCGCTCGGTCGCGCTGCAGCGTACCAACACATGGAGCCCTCGTGACCGGGCGCTTTGAACGTCCACGTCGGCCATGCTCCCGGGTGGTTCTGTAGCACAGCGGAAGCTGAGGCAAAGCAAGAACCATCATTACCACTCGTCGCGGAGCGCGGCTTTCCTTTTTCCACCAATGTCTGTGGCGGTCTCTCCTCGGTCAGGCGGGCCGCCGGATGCAACGATATCGCGTCGCCTTGGCTCTCGACAGTGACATTACTGGCCTTAGTCGCCGGAGCTTCATCAACACTGATTCCGGTCTGATCGGCGTTGCGGATCTGCTCTTGACCAGTGGCTATCTGATCGGTACTGCGCGTCGCCGGCTCTTGACCGGGGGCGGCAGGACTAGTGGTCTTCTCGACGTTCTGGCCCACGGCGTCGAGCTCGACTGCGTTGAGCTGGTCGGCAGAAGGAGTGGCCGGCGCGATCACATTCTCCGCAGGTATCGGCGGCCGCGCGGCAAGCCAGCCAGCCTGCAGGTACAATTTTGCGATCCTCTCTCTGGCTGCATCGCCATACGACGACTGCCAAAACAGGGTGAGTGCGACACCCGTACAAAAGCCAATCAAGACGCGAGCGAACGAGCGCGGACGCTTGTCAGCGGACGCCTGCCAGTGGGGAAACGGGACAACTTCCGGTTTAAGGTCGATCGGTTCTGGCTTCAAGTCGATCGGTTCTGGCTTCAAGTCGATCGGTTCCGGCTTCAAGTCGATTGGTTCTGGCTTCAAGTCGATCGGTTCTGGTTTTGGGGCGATCGGGCAAAAGGAATCGTCCCGCGGCTCAATTGGCAGCAAGCCCACATACTTACATTGATCGGAGCCCGTTTTCGCAATCATCTTGGTCTCCCGTTATCCGGGGGTTCTCGGCCGAAACAGCGTTCCGCAGGTTGTCGGTGGCCTTTCGACCTATTGGGCAGAGAGCCAAACGTTGTGTCCGAATTGGAACACTCTGGCAATTGCATCGAGAAATCGTCAAAAAAGTGTCCCTCCCGACATTGCGGGCTTCTCCACCCAGGTCGAGGATGCGCAAAGGGCCGTAAAGCTTTGGGGTCGGGCGTGTCGCGCGTAATTCGTGGGACCTTTTTGGCCGCGCAGGTTGAAGGCCCTCGAACCTCAGCAATTTTTCCGAGCAAACCAACGGTCCCGCTATGAGATGGTGGGCCTGGAGGAGGTGAGCGCCGCACTCGACCGGGTTAGCGGCGTCAAGATTTTGATTCTCGACGCTTGCCGCAATAATCCGTTGGTCGATCGGCTGCAGAGGACGATTGGCGGCGCCCCGCGTTCCGTCGCTACGACACGCGGCCTTGCGCGCATCGACAAGACCCAGGGGATGGTGATTGCCTACGCAACCACGGCCGATGCGGTGGCCGACGACGGAAAAGGCCGCAACAGCCCGTTCACGGGAGCCTTGTTGAAGTGGCTCAAGGAGCCGGGGCTCGAAATCGCGACCCTGCTCCGCCGCGTCACCGCCGACGTCAATGCCGAAACCGGCGGCCGCCAGCGTCCCGAAACCACGATCTCCCTGCTCTCGGACTATTACCTCAACCAAAGGGACCGCATCGCCTGGGAGCGCATCAACCAGGACGATGTTGTGGCGTTACGCGATTTCCTAGGCAAGTATCCCTCTTCGCCTGTGCAATCTTAGCCCGCAATCGGCTGGACGAGCTGGAGCGCCTCGCGCGGGAACGTGAAGAGGCGAAACAGAGAGAGGCGGAGCAGAAGCGCCAGGAAGAGCTCAAGCGGCTCGCCGAAGAGCAAAAGCGCCTCACCGAAGAGCAGAAGCGGCAGGACGAGCAGAAGCGCCTCGCCGAAGAGCAGAAGCGGCAGGACGAGCCGAAGCGCCTGGCCGCTCTCGAGGCGGATGCTCTGGAGACGAAAGGACCGCCTGCTTTAGCGACCTCTCCTGGTCTGACGACCTCGCCTCAGCTTACGAACGCAAATCTGCGCGAGCAGATCCGCCGAGCCCAAGCCGAGCTGAAGCGGCTCGGCTGCCTTGATGGCAAGATGGATACCGACAAGGCTATCAAAGCCTTCTTGAAGCACAGCCACAAACCTGTTGTCGAGATCAACATCACCGACGATTTCATTGCCGACCTTGAGCGGCAACCCAATGATATTTGCCCGCCGCCGCGCAAGAAGTCGCCGATGGTTGCGAAACGCCCGTCCACGCCCAACAAAGACACGGCAGCCGTCTCGCCTCCGCGCGAACTGACGCCGGTCGAGGCGCCTCAGGCGCGGGCTCTTCCCCAGCCCGTTCGCCAGGGAGCGGCCCTCGGCACCGGTTTCTGACACATAGCCGTGCCCGGGGAGCGGTGAGCGCTCCAACCTCGTCTGTACAAAAGCGCAGCTGCGCGTTCGGGCGCCCGAGCCGCAGCGTCCATGAACGGCGAAGCGAGCCGCCCAGAGGCAGCCGACTCACGTTATGGTGCACGAAATTTAGAACGTGCCGGAGCGACGGACTTGCAATGCACGCGGCACTTCTTTGCGGTGATGGACCGGTCCAGCCATGACGATTGACACCGACCGAATCGATGACTGCGTACTCGCGCTGCTTCTGCTGGGTCGGCATGATGGCCAGCGCGTCTGGAAGTCATTCGACTGGGATGCGATGGATCGGCTGCACAAGAAGGGCTTGATCTCAGACCCTGTCGGGCGCGCCAAATCGGTCATCTTGACACACGAAGGGCTGGAGAGAGCGGAGCAACTGTTCGAGGAATTATTCACGAAAAAATCATGAGCAGGAGGGAGGATGCGCAAATGACTTGCAGCAAGATGACCGCGGCTCGAAAAACAAAAGAAGCGGGATGCGCAACGCATCTCGAAAGAGACAATTCGTGCGCTCGGCGCCGCCGAATCGATTGCACGGGACCGGAGCTATGTTGACGACGGGGCTGTCTTCGATCTGGGTCTGGGTGGCGACCAATTGACGTGCGTTTTGCCGAAGCAGCTCCTCCCACTATCGTCTGCCGATCACAAAAGATGTCATCCGCCGCGACCTCCAAGCACGTCGCATATGCCCCTACCGCTGTAGAGCTGCACGACACAACGCCGTTGTCGGTGAGCGGCCGCGCTGCCGGCCCGGCCATGGCGCGGTTGGCAAAGGTCACGCGCGCGGGCTTGTCGATCTTGAAGCCTGCGCCTTCGCTTGGGTGACCTGATGGGCGGTGGTCTGACTCAGGGGTGCTGACGCGGGCATAAAGGACAACCATAACAATGGACTCCGTAACATCCACCGCGGGACACAAGTTTGTCCCTTGCGGTCATTTCAGTGCGATGGGGAAGAGCAGGTAGATACCTGCGATGAGCAGCAACGGGGCACTCAATGTGCCTGGCATGCTACGACGACACCAAGCGGACGTTGAAGTCCTGGTGCGGACTTCTAAACATTCAAGAATAAAATCACATCAACCGCCAGCGGTCATGTTTGAGAATTCCGGGCTAGGCGGGGGCTAGGCGGGGGCTAGGCGCCGACCTCCGGTTCTGGTTCCCGTCAACGTCATGGCCCGCTCCGGGATTATCGCACGAGCCAAAGGACTCCGAGAACGTCAGGCGAGGAACGGTGATTGACGGCCGGGACCCGCCACCGAATCTGCCCGGATAGCCGGCTTGAGCTAAGCTTAACGAGGCGCTTCCTTCATAATAAGGAAATTGCCGCCAGGTTTTCGGGCGCTCGCCGAGCTTATGCGCCGCGGCAACACCTCGGATGAAAATCTCTGGCGCGAACCGCGTCAGCGCCACCGATCTGCCGCCCTATGACGACGTCAAGCCGATAGCGGAGGCGCTGATCGAAGTGGTGCCCGAGCCGATCATGTGGGGCACCGACTCGCCACATCCATATAAATCCTGGTCAACCCCAATGACGGCGACCTCGTCGACGCCTTCTGCGGCTGGATCCCCGTCAAGGCCGTTCCAGGGTGCTGCGAGTAGGAGAAACAAGCCGACGGCTTGGCCGGCCCGCCTCGCGCAGACGTAAGCGCGGCAATAGGTAGGATTAAACAGGTTACGGATGTATGCTTGTAATTTACGCTGCTCGCGTCTGCTTACGTGCTTTTTTGGTGACAACCTGTTTGATAGGGAGCAACCGAAAAGACATTCCTCAACCGAAATGGCCTAGGTCGGGGGCTGAACCATCTCCCATCCCGAAGACCACATTTGCTCTCAAATCGACGCCGCGCTCGCGGCGGCGGGCTGGGTCGTGCAACCGCGTGACCAGATGGACCTTCACGCCGGTCTCGGGATCGCGGTGCGGGGATTCTCGACCGCCGCCGGGCCGGTCGACTACGCGCTCTTCATCGGCGCCGACTTGTGCGGTGCGATCCAAGCCAAGCCGGGCGACCCCGTGCCAGCGGGATTTGCCGAGCAGACCGCATCAGCAGACGCGCCCCGGCATCCGGTGCAGCGCGAGGTGCGGTTCGCATACACCGCGACCGGCAGCGAGACGCTATTTTGTGACGGTGCCGACCCGGCGCCGGGTTGGCGGCACCTGTTCGCCTTTCATCGCCCGCAGACGTTGCAGCGCTGGCTTGCCGATGACGTCACGATCCGGCGCCAGCTCCGGTCAATGCCGCCGCTCATCACCGAGACCCTGCGCGACTGCCAGATCGATGCGGTGCGGGCGCTCGAAGCCTCGCTTGCGGCTGATAAGCTCCGCGCCATCATCCAGATGGCAGCCGGTGCCGGCAAGACCTTCACCGCCTGCACGCTCAGCCACCGGCTCTTGGAGTACGGCAAATTCACTCGCATTCTGTTCCTGGCCGACCGCGCGCACTTGGTGCGGCAGGCCCGCGACGACTTCTTCGCCTACCATCCGCCCGGGGCGGCGCGCTCGATCACGGAGCTTTTCGACATTCAGACGCTCGGTCCAGGAGGAATCGAGGAGAGCGCGACGATCGTCATTTCGACTATTGAGCGCGTTTACGCCATGCTGACCGATCGCGAGTTGTCGGAGGACGAAGAGGAGCGGTCCGCATTCGAAGCCGGCGCCAACGGCGTGGAGCGCGTCGTTTCCTACAATCCGGCGATGCCGATCGAGACGTTCGACCTCATCATCATCGACGACTGCCACCCCTCGATCTACCGCACCTCGCGGCGGGTGCTCGCCTATTTCGATGCTTTTATCGTCGGGCTCACCGCAGCGCGGTCCCCGCAAACGCTCGGTTTTTTCGGCAACAACCTTGTCGCGCAATACCCTGATCGGCGCTCGGTCGCCGACGGCGTCACTGTGGACTACGAGGTCTATCGCATTCGCGCGGAGATCGACGCGCAGGACAGCGAGGTGGCGAAGGCGCACGAGGAGCCGATGCGGGACCGCCGCATTTGCGTGGAGGAGCTGAGCGAGGACTCTGAGGGTGCGGTGGAGCATGAAGCCCGCGCCGTCACGGCGCAAAAGGAGATCAGGACCGTGGTCCAAGCCTTCCGCGACAGCCTGTTCACCGACCTTTTCCCCGGCCGCGCGGAGGTTCCCAAGACCCTCATCTTCGCCAAGAACGACGACCACGCCGACGACATCGTCGCCATCGTTCGCGAGGCGTTCGGCGGCGACGACATCGCGGAGAAGATCGCCTATCGCCGACACGGCACCGATCCGGAGCAGCCGATCCGGCGTTTTCGCAACGCCCACAACCCGCGGATCGCGGTGACGACCGACATGATCGCGACCGGCACCGACCTGCGGCCGCTGGAAGCTCTGATCTTCCTGCGCGACGTCAAATCCGCGCTTTACTTCGAGCAGATGAAGGGCCGAGGCGCCCGCACGATCAATCCCGCCGCGTTAAAGCAGGTCACGCCCGACGCGGCGGCGAAGACACGCTTCATTGTGATCGACGCCGTCGGCGTCGCGGAGCGATTCGATAATCACGAGCTACGCCGGCTCCGCAAGGACGCGGAGCGGCAGAGCGAAGTCCGCGTGCACGAAACGGCGATCGATGCGGTCGTGTCCTATGGCCACCATGATGAGGTCAGCGCCCGCGATGCGGTCGAAAAGTTCGAGACATTTCTTGAGGTGAACAGCGACCGTCTGGCCGCACTCCAAGTTCTCCACGGCCGCGCCCGGCCGGGACAGACGCTCGATCGCGCCGCGCTCGAAGAGCTGCGCGGGATATTGTGGCGACCGCCATGGCTCCTGGAGCCCGTGGATATCTGGCGCGCCTATGTGCGGCTCGACGGCGACCGGGTGAAAGGCAACCCGGCCGGTACGTTATCGGACGTCGTCATGCTGCTGCGATACGGCGTCGGCGCCTCCTCCACGTTGAAGCCCCTGTCCGCCGTCGCCGCGAGCCGGTTCAACCTGTGGCTTCTCCAGCAGGAGAGGGTGGGCCGGGTCTACACCGAAGCGCAAAAGGCGTGGCTGCGCGCCATCCGCGACCACATCGCCGCCGACGCCGTGATTGCGCTGCAGGATTTGATGGAAGCGACCGAATTCGTTGCCCTGGGCCGGCTCGACCGGGCATATGCGCTGTTCGGCGCACAGCTGGAGCCGCTGCTCGAGGAATTGCCGCAGGCTCTGGTGGCGTGACAGCGTGAACTGCGGCTTCCACAAAGCGTCGCCAGCGGCTTCAATTCGATCCCGCACGAGCGAGGACGCCTAGGCGCATCGACCACCGCGTGTTAGCATGGGATGGAATTGAAGGTCGGCATCCCTGTCTCTCGCCGCAACGTCGCCCTTAAAATCGAAACACTTATTTATTCGGGTGGTCAAAAGTCGTTTGCACGACACGCCGCGGGCCGCGACGCGCCGTGGTAGCAAGCCTTCTGCGCAATGCGGCGCTGACGCAGGAGCGGGCGAGACGCCGGCGCGCCCTTACTGCGCGAAGCAGTAGAACAGGCCGTTGCCGCCGGTAGCGATGAGGTCGGCCTGGCCGCAGGCGCGGGTCATGTGCGCCGCGTTCCAGGAGTGCTGGAATTCGTTGTCGGCGCCGCCGCGGCGGTCCACATGGCCGACCACGGTCTTGCCGAACTCGCTGCTCGTCCAGTTGTTGCAGGTCAAGTTCATGTTGCCGGGGTACGCCGTACCGTCAGCCTGCGACCCAGTCATAATGTCGTGATAGTTCGGCGTATAGCCGAAACTGGCAATGCGGGTGCCCCGCTCGGTCAGAGAATTCTCTGAGTTGAGCTTGTTATTGGCGCTGTGCAGGTCTTCTACGCTGGTCGCGACCACCACGCCTTTGGCGTTCTGCCACGGGCCTTTGCCGATGCGGTCGCGAGCGTTGACGGCCTTGACGGTCGGGGTCTCAGAGCTGCTGAGATAGGCCCGCCAGGCCTTGTTGCCGGCGCCCACAGCGGCGGCGAGCGTCTGGCAATGGGCGTCGGCGCCCGCGATCCCGCCAAGATCGCCGCCCTTGCCCGAACCGACACTGGTGACGAAGAACGTCATGTTCGGCGCCTGCGGCGCCTGTTGCGCCTGTATGCTGCCGGCGGCGCCGACAAGCAACACGGACGTCAGCAGTGAATAACGCATGGTGTTGTGCATCGATTTTCTCCCTGAATTTTCGAATTTTTCCGAGCCCGGTCGGCCCGACCGACGGGCGCGACCCTATCATATTTTACCGGCACGGGGAGGGGAGGGGCGCTGTCAGGCAAGGGAAGCGGGAGGTGTTGTACCTGGGTGCGGCCGCCAGACGGCTTTGCGATGGACAAAA
>JASHRR010001473.1 GCA_030037185.1 Xanthobacteraceae bacterium
CGCGGCAGGGCAAGCGCGACGCTCGCCACCCAACGCCACCGCGTGGTGAACATCGGCGCGTCGAGCATGGCCTGGACGAGCAGCGTGCGCGCGCTGCCGGAATGAAGATAGCGCGCAACTTCCGCCAGTTCGAAGCTGTGGACCGCGGTCAGCGACAGCACGATGTTGTCCTCGGTGGCGGCAGCCTGAAGTTCGAAATTGAACTTGCGGCAGAAGCGCTTGCGCAAGGCGAGCCCCCACGCCCGGTTGATGCGGCTGCCGAACGGGGCATGGACCACGAGCTGCATGCCGCCCGCTTCGTCAAAGAAGCGCTCGAGCACGATCGTCTCCTGCGTCGGCAGGCAGCCGAAGGCCGCGGCCGCCGCCGCGAGGTATTCGACAAGCTGCTCGGCGGCCGCAAGAGCGATGCCGATGTCTTGCGTCAGCCGGCGGCGGGCCGCGTCCCCGGACGGATCAGACCGCAGAAGCCCGGCAATGTCTGCCCGCAGGCGCGACACCGCGGCGGAGAGTTCATCGGTGCGACCAGGCGCTTCGCCGAGCCAGAACGGTATAGTTGGCGGCTGTCCGTGGGCGTCCTCGACCCTGACGGTCCCGCGCTCGACCCGCACAATGCGGTAGGACCGGTTGCCCAGCTGGAAGATGTCGCCCGCCATGCTCTCGACCGCGAAGTCCTCATTGACGGTGCCGATCACGTTGTTCTCGGGCTCAAGAAGGACGCGATAATCTGCGGTATCTGGAATCGTGCCGCCGCAGGTGAGCGCAGTGGTGCGCGCGCCGCGCCGGGCTTTGAGGACGTGATGGACGCCGTCGCGGTGAACAAGCGCGCCCTTGCGGCCTCGGCGCGTCGTGAAACCTTCAGCCAGCATGCGAACGACCGCGTCGAAATCCTCGCGGGCCAGCTCGCGGAAAGGCCAGGCGCGCCGCAATCGCCCGTAGAGCTCCGCTTCCTTCCAATCCCGCGCCGCGACCTCGGCCACGATCTGCTGCGCCAGCACGTCGAGGGGCTTCTCAGGAATGGCCAGGCGATCAAGTTCGCCGCGACGAACGCTGTCGATGAGTGCGGTGCATTCCACGAGATCGTCGCGCGAGAGCGGAAACAGCCGCCCTTTAGGGATTCCCCCGACCGCATGGCCGGACCGGCCGACGCGTTGCAGGAAGCCTGCGATTGAGCGCGGCGAGCCGAGCTGGCAGACGAGATCGGCATTGCCGATATCGATGCCGAGTTCGAGCGACGCGGTCGCGACCAGAGCCTTGAGCTGGCCATGCTTGAGCCTTTGCTCGGCGGAGAGCCGGTGCTCCTTCGCCATGCTGCCGTGATGGGCGGCGACCGCGCCGTCGGCGATCCGCTCCGACAGTTCATGGGCAACGCGCTCGGCCATGCGGCGGGTATTGACGAACACGAGCGTCGTGCGGTGCGCATTGATGAGATCGGCCAGGCGATCGTAGACTTGCTGCCAGTCTTCGTTGGACATGACGGCCGCAAGGGGCGAATCCGCAACCTCGATGCTGAGGTCGCGCGGCCGTTGATGGCCGACGTCGATGATCCTCACTTTGGCCGGCGGCGCGCCGTCAGGCGCCGCTCCGACCAACAGGTTGGCGAGCGTATCGATCGGGTTTTGCGTCGCCGAAAGCCCGACGCGCAGCAGCCGGTCGCCGCACAGTTCGCAAAGTCGCTCGACCGAGAGTGCCAGGTGGGCCCCGCGTTTGTTCGGCGCGACCGCATGAATTTCGTCGATGATGATGGATCGCGTGGTCGCCAGCATCTTGCGGCCCGATTCCGACCCAAGCAGGACATAGAGCGATTCGGGCGTCGTCACCACGATATGGGGTGGCCGGCGCCGCATCCGCTCGCGTTCGGCCGAGGGTGTATCGCCGGTCCGTACCCAGGTGCGGATGTCGACGGCGGGCAGCCCTCTGCGGCGGAGATGTTCGCGAATTCCCGCGAGCGGCAGTTCCAAATTGCGATGGATATCGTTCGACAGCGCCTTGAGCGGCGACACATAAACGACCTGGGTCTCCTCGGCGAGCTGGCCGCTCAATCCCTCGCAAACCAGGCTGTCGATGGCGGCCAGAAACGCCGCCAGCGTTTTGCCGGAACCGGTCGGCGCGGCGATCAGCGTGTGTTGCCCGGCCTTGATCGCCGGCCACGCGCTCGCCTGCGCGGGCGTCGGCGCCGCGAAGCTCTCGGCAAACCAATCCGCAACCGCAGGATGGAAGAGATCTGAAAGGTTCATGGCCGAACCGAACCGCTTTTCTAAGGCGCCCGTATCCTCAAATTAGAGGCTGGGGCGGAGTTGATGCGCCCTTTCGCGCGGGCGGCGCGACCCGTTTGATCACCACAGGGTAGACTGCCGGATTAACTTAAAAGGCGCCAATGATATCGACCGGCGCGAGCGCGACGCGCTCAGGTATCGATTTGGGGCGAATCGAGCGAAAATCAACGGTTGTTGGCCCGACCTGCGGGGCGGTCGATGCCCTGTTTCTTAAGGTAAACGATCGACGCGGCGCTTCTTGCAAATGCCGGCCGCGCGCCATCATTTCCGGGCGCCGGCCGAGGCGGGCTACCTTCAAAGCCGCTCCGTTCTGTGCCGAACCGCGGTTTCGCGGCCGCTTACTGGAGCTCCGATATCGCAAACTCCTGGGCGATGCTGGCGCGGATCGCCTTTGCGGCCGCGAGGTCCGCATCGGCGCCAGCGAGGTCGCCCTTCTTGCGCTTGGCGATGCCGCGCCCATAAAGCGAGTCCGCGAGCCTCGGGTTGAGGGCGACCGCGGCATCGAAATCCGCAATCGCGCCGTCGAGTTCGCCGTGCCGCAGGCGCGCCAGGCCGCGGCTGGTGAGCGCGAAGGTGTTTCTCGGATTGAGCTCTATCGCGTTGCCGTAATCGGCCAACGCATGGTCGAACTCGCCCTTGTCGCGCCACGCGTTGGCGCGGTTGACCATGGCGGCGGCGAAACGCGGATTGATCCTGATCGCGTCGCCGAAATCCGCGATCGCGAGATCGAGGTCGCCGTTCTTGCGCCGCGCGATGCCGCGATTGTTGAAAGCGAGCGCATAGTTGGGATCGATCCGGATCGCTTGCGAATAGTAAGCGAGGGCGTTCTCGACGTCGCCCCTGAGCAGATAAGCAGCGCCGCGATTGTTGAACGCGACTGCGTTGGCCGGATCGGCCTCGATTGCGGCGTCGTAATCCACCGCAGCGCGGTCGAGATCGCCCTTCTCGCGATAGGCGTTGCCGCGGTTCGTCAACGCCGTCGCGTATTTGGGGTCAAGCAGGAGCGCGTGGTCGTAGTCCGCAATGGCGCGATCGAGATCGCCTTTGTCGCGGTAGGCGGCGCCGCGATTGGTCATGATAACGGCGTTACGGGGATCGATCCGCAGCGCTTCGCTATAGTCCGCGATGGCGCCATCATACTCGCCCTTGTCGCGCCGCGCGGCGCCGCGATTGTTGAAGGCAAGCGCATAATCGGGATCGGCCTTGATGGCCGAATCATAATCCGAAATGGCGCGGTCGAGATCCCCCTGCGCCCGGTAGGCGAGGCCCCGGTTCGTAAAGGCGACCGCGAGCTCGCGCGGCTGACGGTTGGCGGACTGGACCACCGCCGTGCAACCGTCGGCAGCGATCTCGGGCGGGTAGACGTTGCCCTCGTTGATGCACAGCGTCCATTCGGAGGGCAACTCCTGCTGCGCCGACGCCGTGGTCGCGGCCAGCAGGGAGCTGGCGATCGCCGCCCCGATAAGGGTGAGGGTCTGGCCCATGTGAACCTCGCGTATGCCTGTCAGGGCAATATAGCACGTTCGCTGGCGCCCACTCTATGATTCCGTAGCCGGATTCGGCGAGAGCGAAATCGTGCTCCATCAAGGCGGCATGGGGCGCGATTCCGCAGGGCATGCCAGCAAAACCAATAGATTAAAGGGCATGCCAGCAAAACCAATAGATTAAGCGGCGTTAGCGCCTGCCAGGCCATCCGGCAGATTTACCACATAATAGATGCCCTCTGCGGCCTGCGGGTGACGCGCAACTTGTCCTGCCCGGGTGTTCACCCCAAAAAGAAAATCGTCGAGGGCACGATCACCCTGAAAAAAGCGTGCCCAACCTGCCTGGCGGGTTTTGCTTCGACCCGGGCCGGGGAAGCTGGGGAAGGGAGGGTTTCGCGGCCAATCGCAGCGTCCTCGGCGACCGCCTGCCGGCCGGTCCTATGCGCGTGCCGAAACGGCCTCTGCTATCGCGACCGTGCGCCGCGCGATATCCGCATGCAGGCGTTCGACCATGCGGCCGTCGAGCTGGACCACGCCCTTGGCTTGATTTTCAGGGAGTTCGAACGCCGCAATGATCTTGCGGGCCTGAGCAATGTCAGCCTCGCTGGGCGAGAACGCTGAATTGCAGGGCGCAATCTGATTGGGATGGACGAGCGTCTTGCCATCAAAGCCCATATCGCGCCCCTGGGCGCACTCGCGACGAAAGCCTTCCTGGTCGGCAATATCATTGTAGACGCCGTCCAGGATATCGATGCCATAGGCGTGAGCCGCCAGCACGCCGGCTGCCAGCCAGGGCACCATCGCGGTACGGCCGGGCAGCAGCTTGACGCGGGTCTCCTTGGCAAGATCGTTCGTGCCCATGACGAACCCGGCCAGCAGGGTTTCTGCCTCGCGCGCCGTGGCGGCGATATCGGCCGCGTTGATGACAGCGAGCGGCGTTTCAATCATCGCCCATAGTTTAATCTTGTGGTCGGCCGCCAGATCGGTCAGCCGCCCCGCAATGCTCTGGAGATGGGCAGGTTTTGATACCTTCGGAACCAGGATGCCATCCGGCTTGGCCGTGGCGGCAGCGGTAAGATCATCGAGCCACCAAGCCGTATCGAGACCGTTGATGCGCACGATCACTTCGCGAGCCCCGAAGCCGCCGGCTGCAATGGCCGCCATGACCTGCCGGCGCGCCGTTTCTTTTGCATCCGGCGCCACCGCGTCCTCGAGATCGAGGATCACGGCATCGCAGGGCAGAGTCGTGGCCTTTTCC
>JASHRR010001474.1 GCA_030037185.1 Xanthobacteraceae bacterium
TGCCGCTCACCACGGTGGACGACTACGCAGACAATTTCCTCGCCCAGCAGATCTCCCAGGTGCACGGTGTCGCTCTGGTCACGATCTGGGGCGAGCAGAAGCCAGCAATTCGCGTTCAGGTCGACCCCGCCAGGCTCGCTTCGGCCGGGTTGACGCTGGAAGATGTGCGTCCGATCCTCGTCAACGCGACGACAATCGCTGCGAAGGGCTTGGTCAATACCCCCGACACTACTTTTACGATCGCGGCAAACGATCAGATCGTCGATGCCGAGCCGTTCAACGACATTGTCCTGGCCTATCGCAACGGCGGCCCGATCAGGGTTCGCGACGTCGGCCAGTCGGTCGCCGGCCCCACTGACAACACCATCGGCTCATTCCAGAACGGCAAACGTGGCATTTTGCTGATCGTGTTCAAGCAACCCGGCGCCAATGTCATCGACACGGTCGATCAGATCAAGGAATTGCTGCCGCGGCTGATCCGGAACATTCCGCCGGCCATGAATGTCGAGGTGCAGCAGGACCGCACCCGCACGATTCGCGCCTCGGTGAGGGACGTTGAGTTCACCTTAGGATTGACCGTCGTGCTGGTGGTGTTGGTGATATTGGTGTTCCTGCGCAGCGTCTGGGCAACGATCATTCCCGGCCTAACGGTGCCGCTGGCGTTGCTCGGTTCCGCTGCAGCGATGTATCTGCTTGGTTTCAGTCTCGATAATCTTTCCCTAATGGCGCTGACCATCGCGGTGGGGTTTGTCGTCGACGATGCCATCGTGGTTGTGGAGAACATCCACCGCCATATCGAGGACGGCGAAGTCCCCTTCGAGGCGGCGCTCAACGGCGCGCGCGAAATCGGCTTCACCGTGCTGTCGATCAGCGTCTCGCTGATCGCCGTGTTCATTCCGCTCCTATTGATGGGCGGCATCATCGGGCGGCTGTTCCGCGAATTTGCCATGACCGTCACCGCCTCGATCGCAGTCTCGGCCCTGGTCTCGCTGACCCTTGCCCCGATGCTTTGCTCGCGTTTCATGCGACCCGAATCGCATCATCACGGCCCCATTTACCGTTTCATTGAGGCCGGGTTCGAGGCGATGCTGTCGTTCTATCGATCGACCCTCGATGTGGTGCTGCGGCATCAGGCGATCACGCTCGCGATCTTTTTCGCCACCATGGCCCTGACGGGCGTCATGACGTACTACACGCCTAAGGGATTCTTCCCGATCCAGGACATTGACCTCCTCAACGGTATAGCGGAGGCCTCGCAGGACGCTTCGCCCCAGAAGATGGTTAGCCTGGAGACCGAAGTCGATCGGATCATCCTCGGCGATCCGGCGGTGGAAAGTTTAGTCACGAGCTACGGCCCCAGCTTCGGGTCCACCGGTAACCTCGAACGTTTTAGCATCGTTCTCAAGCCGCGCGACGAGCGCGATCTAGATGCCTCGCAAGTCATCGACCGGCTGCGTCCACAACTTGCCCAAGTCATCGGTGTGACGACCTATCTTCAGCCCGCGCAGGACATCACTGTCGGCGGTCGCCCTGCCCGGGCAGCGTTCCAGTACACGTTGCAGGATCCGAACATCCAAGAACTGACCGAATGGTCGACGAAGCTGCTGGCCAAGCTGAGCACCATGCCGCAAATCGTGGACGTCGGGACCGATCTGCTGTCGGGCGCACCGCAGCTCAAGGTCACCATCAATCGCGACCAAGCCTCGCGGTTCGGGATTTCCGCTCAGGCAATCGACGACACGCTCAACGACGCCTTCGGTCAACGCCAAGTCACGCAATATTTCACCCAACTCAACACCTACTTTCTGATTCTTGAAGTCCTGCCCGGCATGACTTTTTCACTCGATACTCTCGATCTTCTCTATGTCAAATCACCGCTTACCGGCGGCACTGTGCCGCTCTCCGCGCTGGTGGATTTCGATTCCTACAAAGTCGGGCCGCTGGCAATCAATCATCAGGGACAATTCCCGGCAGCAACACTCAGTTTCAACTTGCGCGCCGGAGTGGCGCTCGGCGAGGCGGTTGGGGCGATTACCAAGGCGGCGGCCGAGATCGGCGTGCCCGACTCGGTTATCGGAACCTTCCAGGGCAATGCTCAGGCATTCCAATCGTCGCTATCGAGCGAGCCGGCATTGATCGGGGCGGCGCTGGTCGTCGTCTACATCATTCTCGGGATGCTGTATGAGAGCTTCATTCATCCGCTGACCATTCTGTCGACATTGCCTTCCGCTGGCGTAGGCGCCCTGCTCGCCCTCAATCTCGGACACATGGACCTCTCGGTGATCGGCATCATCGGCATCATCCTGCTGATTGGCATCGTCAAAAAGAATGGCATCATGCTGGTCGACTTCGCCATTGTGGCGGAACGCGACCGGAACATGCCATCGGTTGCCGCGATCCGCGACGCGTGCCTGCTGCGGTTCCGGCCGATCCTGATGACGACAGCGGCGGCAATGCTTGCAGGCGTGCCAATGATGTTCGGCCACGGCACCGGATCTGAGCTGCGAAGGCCGCTCGGTTTTTCGATGGTGGGCGGCCTTGCCCTCAGCCAGGTCCTGACGCTTTACACGACGCCCGTTGTCTACCTCTACCTGGCCCGCTTGCAGACCTGGCTCCAGGGCCGCAAACTCGATCGTTCGAAGCCCGCGGCGGAACCGCAAGCGGCCGCAGCAGAGTAAGGCGATCCCCATTGATAAGTGAATCGAATTGCTGGACCGAGTGTCTTTCGAAACGCCTCGTTCCACTGGTTCCACATCACCGCAAATAGCGACGTCGCGTTCCGCGGCGGATCAGAAACCTTCGTGAGTAGGCGTGCTTGGGACTCGGTCGGCACGACCCGCCTGTCGATCGGTGCCGGCCAGCGAAGCCTTGAGACGGGGACTGGACGAGGCCGTGAGACTGGATCGCAACCAGCCAGCGCGTCCGTCGGTCACCCAAGAGAGCTTTGGCGGTTCGGGCTTCTTGGCCATGCGGCAAGTATCGGACGGGAGCTATGTAGGCTCAATCCCGCCGAGAGGCCCGCGGCCGCGGCCTGTCCCTACCGCAAACCCAAAACGGCTGTCAGCGGCGAATCGGTCGATAATCATCTGCGATGGGTGA
>JASHRR010001475.1 GCA_030037185.1 Xanthobacteraceae bacterium
GAGTTCAGCTTTCGATTGGCCCATGCCGACGTGGCGGCGAGTTTCACATCTGAGGCAGCCCGAATCGATCTCAATTCCGCGTCGCCTCAACTTATGGCCAATTTCTTTGCGGCGCTTGGCACCCAACGTCAGCAGGCCGAAGACTATGCGCAACGGATCGCCGGCTGGACCAGGAAGCCGAAAGCGACGGCCTCGCTGGCGGCCGAACCGGATAGCGAAGAAGCCCTCTATCGAGCGGCGGGACGCACCTATTCGCCGCGCGGGGCGCCTTTCGCCCATATCGACGAGTTGTTGCTGGTGCTCGACTTGCCGCCGGAACTCATCGAGCGCGCCAAGCCCTTTCTTACGATCTATAGCGGCAAACCCCAGATCGATGTTCTCGATGCCGCGCCCGAAGTGCTTGCCGCCATTCCCGGACTGACGCCCGATTTGCTGAGCGCCCTTGCGCAGGCGCGAATAACGGGGGCCGATCCCCAATCGGTCGCGCAAATGCTCTCCGCGCTGCCGCTCCAGGAGGTCGTTACTATCGACGGCGGCGACGCCTATCGGGTGCAGGTTCGCATCCGTTACGACAATGGGCGGGAAGCTGGGGCGGAAGTGGTGATTCTCACCGGGCTCACCGACAAGCCCTATGGCGTGCTGTCGTGGCGCGACGGGCTCGATGCCTTGTCGGGATCGAGCCTGCCGCTGCTGCCGCGCCTGCGCCAATGAACGAGCCGCTGGTCATCGTACGCGCCTTTCATCTGGCCTCGACGCTGTTGCTTTGTGGAACCATCATGTTCCGCTGCTTCGTGGCGGCGCCGGTATTGCGCACGAAGGCCGGCGGTGCTCTCGAAGATGACGTCGTGGCTCGCCTCACGCAGATGGTGTGGGCCGCACTCGCGGTGGCGATGCTTTCGGGCTCGGCCTGGCTCATCTTCGTTGCCGCGGAAGTCGGCGGTTTGTCGGCCGCCGATGCAGTGTCGCAAGGCGTTGCGTGGACCGTGTTGACCCAGACGGCGTTCGGCAATGCCTGGATGCTCCGCCTGGAGATGGCGTCGCTGCTGACAGTGCTCTTGCTGCTGCCCAAGCCAAACCCCGGTTTTGCGTTGGCGAGCGACATCATCGGTGCGCTGCTCGCCGCCGGTCTCGCCGCAAGCCTCGCCTGGGCCGGACATGCCGCCGCGACGGACGGATTAGACGGTACGATTCACCTTGCCAGCGACGCAGTGCATCTCGTCGCGGCGGGCGCGTGGCTCGGCGCGCTGTGGCCATTGTCCGTTCTGCTCGACCGAGCGCGCCAGCCCCCTGTGTCGCCCGCAATCGCGTATCAGGTGACGCGGCGGTTCTCGATCTTGGGCATGATCAGCGTAGCCGCCATTCTGGCGAGCGGCACCGTCAATACTTACGAGATATTGGGGATGGCGGCGTTCTCGCTCGGTACCGACTACAATCGCCTGCTGCTCGCGAAAATCGGCCTTTTCGTCGCGATGATTGCCATCGCTGCAGTAAACCGCCGGCGGCTGACCCCGCGGTTGGCGCACGAGCGCGACCACGCTCGCGCGATGCGACAACTTCAGCTCAACAGCCTCACCGAGGCCGGATTGGGCCTGCTCATAGTGGTCATCGTCGCCGTGCTCGGCCGCATTCCGCCGCACGAGTGAAGGGCCCGCAAGGTCCGCGCGACCCGCGCCGGTGCAGAGCCGACAAAATCGGCAATCCGGCAAAGCCGGTATGCCTCCAGTGAACCAACAAACAGCCGCTTCTCCTTTTGTTTGGAACCGGCACCGGCAAGGTAAGTCCCGGCCCCCACCGGCGCCGCGCGAAACGGTGCGAGTGACTTTGTAAGAGCGCGGGTGCCCGCAAGCGGCCTGGGCAGCCGTTGGCGGGCAGTCTCCCTCGCAAGGCTGTAAGGCAGGTTTCTCCCCGACCAAGGCGGTTTCGTACCAAACGCCAGGTCTGCGGGTTTTCGTTTCCAGCGCCCGGTGTTGAGGAAGCGGGGTTCTCCTGCCTGCGCTCGACCGTAGCCGGTCGTTTGAGCGACGGCCGGTCAACGGCGGCTTAGCTCGTCAGGCCCAAGCCGCGCCGGAAGGGGCAGTGGTTGACTGTCGCTCACTGCGGCGTCGTGCTTTTCATCGAAAACATCGTGCGCTCGGACGCCATCGACGGGGTTGCATCCACAAGCGGAAACGGCGTCGGTGCGCGCTGGCGCTTCTGGCCCATTAATGCCGCCTCGAGGCGATTGCGTACGCCGAGTTTTTGCATGATATGGCTCATATAGTGCTTGACGGTTTTTTCTCTCAGATTGAGCGCCCGTGCGATCTCCTTGTTAGTCAGGCCCTTGCTCACCTGGGCAAGTATGATCTCCTCGCGGCCGGATAGCACCTCCGAACCGCCGCCACCTTTCGCGGCCGGGGTGCTCATTTTCGTCAGCCCGCGCGCCGCCAGCGATGGCGTCACATAGCACTCGCCCGCGTGGACACGCTGCACGGCACGAATAATCTCCTGTCCGGTGCAGCCCTTTAGCAGATAGCCGTGTACGCCGAGCTGCAGCATTGCGGCCGCATCGCCGTGGCTATCGGAGGCAGTCAATATCACGATGCGGACGCACGGGTGCTCACGCACAATCGTCGCTGCCGCCGTCGCGCCATCATCGGTCAACTTGAGATCGAGCAGGAGCACATCCGGCAAAAGCTCACGAGCGATATTGACGGCATCGATGCCCGTGCTGCCGTCGGCCACCATCTCGATGCCCGGCGTTCTTGCCAGCAATTTCGCGACGCCTTCACGAAACAAGGGATGATCATCGACAACAGCGGTTCGGATCGGATTCATCATACCTTCGTGCCTCAACAAGGTATCGGTCAAAAATGGCGGGCCTGGCTGCGAAAGTACGCCTAGCCGCTCGCGCCGAAATTGCGGTTCGAACAGACCGTCAATCTGATGGTCGCGGCCTGCGAACCGCCCAGACGCCGCCTTGACTTGACGGGCCCGGCACGGCTCGGCGCGCGACGATGAACGCGGTCGTCACGCTCGGCTCACCCGGCGGATCAATGGCTATATCGGCCGCAACTAAGGTCGATCCGAACAACCTTCAGCAGAGAAATTACCGCACCATTTATGTGTCATCTATTGGGCAAAATCATGTTGTCGACAAACAATTCCAACCGTTTATCTTGGCCGGAAAATTTGGTCACGCTGGCCGTTCATCGCGACCGGCAAATAGTATCAACTCTCTTGCACGTTATTTGCGCGCGCTTGCGCCCGGCCCGAAGCAGCCGATGACCGCAGGTGATGCGCGTCACTCATCTTTCGCTGCAACCTCGGCAACTTGAAATGACGCCCGTAGTGTCGTGCCGCAATCCAATTGCGTTTCCACAAAAAATCTCCCGCCTAACGACTCGACGCGCGCGCGCAAGGCTGTCAATCCGAGTCCGCCGCCGGCGAAACTATTTGCCGGAGAAAACCCCGGTCCTTTGTCCGCGACTTCCACGGTGAGCTCGCAGCCGTCGCTGACGGCATGGACGGCCTGTCCAACGGCGGCGGCATGACGGTAGGCGTTGTTCAGGCCTTCCTGCACAAACCGGTAAATGCAGATCCGGTGCAGCGACGATGTGTTCGCCGGCAGCCTGCCAATTGCGCAGCTGACAGTGCTGCCAGTCCGCTGTTCATGCTGGCGAACGGCCAGCTCCAGCACCTTGCGAAGCGGCAAGCTGCCCAAGTCGGGCGCAGCCAGTCCCGCGGACAGATGCCGCACCTCACGCAAGCAGTCCTGCAGCACGGTGCGGATCTTCTCGAGCTCCTCGGAATTTGAATCCTTCACCGCGAGGAGCGGATGCAGGGCGTCGAGCCTCAACAGCGCCAAGCCGATGAGCTGCGCCGGGCCGTCATGAAGGTCGGCGCCCAAGCGCAGGAAGCGTTTGCTCATTTCCGCCGCTGCACGTCCGGCATCGGCGAGCGCCGCGCGCTGAGATTCAATCGTCTTGTTGCCTCGCCACACGATGGTATGGAGCAAAACAATTTGCAGCAGCGCCACCCCGCCAACCGCAACCCAGCTCTCCCAGCGGACGACATCCAATTCGGCCTTCAGTCCGGGGGCGTAGGCAAAGAGCTCCGCCACCGCAATAATCTTATCGCCGCCGTCGTCGCGGACCGGGACGTAAATATCAAGCAGCGGCACATTGAGGCTGCGCTCGAGCGCATCGCCTTCCTCGCTCAGCTTGCCGAATTGGGCTACGACCTCGCCTTTCAAGGCCTTCAGGAGCCTCGGAGTGACGGCGGCAGTCTTGCCAATGAAATCCCGCGTCGTGCTGTAAACGATCCGCCCATCAGGGAGGCAGATCGTGACGGATGCGATCTGCCGCACCGTTTCGCTAAACGCACTATCGAGCGCCCGCAACGACTCCTCGCTCAGTGCCGATTTGCTTGTCAGCTCCTGAAAGTAGGACCGGGCGAGGCTATTAACGTAGAACACAGTTGCAGCAGCCGCATTGTGAATCCCACCGTCTCCAATCTTTGCGGAGACAAAACTGCCGAGCACCGACAGTCCCGCGCCAACCGCAATGCAGGCCGCGAGCGCGAATTGCCTGAAAAGGCTCAGACCGTCCCAGATGCGCCTCAGTTTAGCCATGTATGGGCTCACTTGTTGCCACACGCACAAAGGTCCCCGCCAGGAGGCAATCAGGCAGCCAGCTCACGGATATTGGTACGATGGTGACCACGTCTGGTTCGATCGACAATGGCGAGCGGGAGACCTCACGGGGGTGAAACCTGCGGGAGGCGGCCGACTTCGCCCCTTTTCAGCAAAGTCGAGACAGCGCAGGCCGGCTGCCTTGTGGCCCCCCAAACGCTGTGCCATAGGAGGCGGCCGGCCGGTTAACCGGCAACGATGAGGACTTTCATGCCGGAAACCGCGGGGCTGATGGCGGGCAAGCGGGGCCTGATCCTGGGCGTTGCCAATAACAGATCGATTGCCTGGGGCATCGCGCAATCGACGCGGGCGCACGGGGCGGAACTCGCCTTCACATATCAGGGCGACGCCTTGAAGAAGCGGGTCGAGCCGCTCGCCGCAGCCGCGGGCGGGATTGTGGTCGGCCATTGCGACGTGACCGACCCGGCCTCGATTGACGCGGTGTTTGCCACCACCGCTGCAAAATGGGGAGCGATCGATTTCGTCGTCCATGCCATCGCGTTTTCCGACCGCATCCAGCTCGACGGACGCTATATCGAGACGACACAGGACAACTTCCTCAATACTATGCTGATCAGCTGCTATTCGTTCACCGCGATCGCACAACGCGCTGAAAAGCTGATGCCCCATGGCGGTGCCATGCTCACGCTGACCTATTATGGCGCCGAGAAGTGGATGCCGCACTACAACGTCATGGGTATCGCGAAAGCCGGGCTGGAGGCGTCAGTCCGGTATCTGGCGGCCGATCTCGGCACCCGGAAAATCCGCGTCAATGCCATTTCGGCGGGGCCGATCAAGACGCTGGCGGCTTCAGGCATTGGCGATTTCCGCTACATCTTGGCCTGGAACGAGCACAATTCGCCGCTGCGCCGGAATATCACCGCCGAAGAGGTCGGGGACACCGCCGTTTATCTCTTGTCCGATCTGTCGCGCGGCGTCACCGGCGAGATCCATCATGTGGACGCAGGCTACCACATCGTGGGCATGAAGCATCCCGAAGCGCCTGATATCACGGTTGGCCGCGATTGACCCTGCGACCCTCCCTCGCAAGCACCTCGCAAGTGGGGGTAGGGAGGGGGTGCGGGCGGTGAATGCGTCCTTTTTCTATTTTGTTCGTCATGGCGAGACGGATTGGAACGCCGAACGCCGTCTGCAAGGCCAGCTCGACATTCCGCTCAATGACGTTGGCCGCCTGCAATCGGCGCAGAGCGGCAGCACTCTGCGCCGCCTGATCGCGGCCGGCCGCAAGGCGCCCGCCGATTTCGCCTTCATCTCGAGCCCGCTGTCGCGCGCCCGCGAGACGATGGAAATCCTGCGCGACGTGCTGGGGCTGCCACGCGCGGGCTACGCCGTCGAGCCTCGCCTTGCCGAACTGTCGTTCGGGCGGTGGGAAGGTTTGACCTATCCGGAGGTGCGGGCGCTTGACGGTCTGGCGCTGGTGCTACGCGACCGCGATAAATGGAATTTCGCGGCGCCGCAAGGCGAGAGCTATGCGGATCTCCTCAGTCGGGTGCGCGAGTGGCATGCGAGCGTGGAGGGCGACGTCATTGTTGCCGCCCACGGCGGAGTTGCTCGCGTGCTCATGGTGCTGTTCGGCGTGCGGACGCCCGAGGATGCGCTGCAAGGCGAGGTGGAGCAGGACGTGGTGTACGAGTTCGGCCGCGGGCTGATGAAGATACACCGGACGATCCAAGGACGTAACTTTCTCCCTGGAGGGGCTGATCTATGATCACTTCTCGGGCAGGAACAGGCCAACCTCGGTGCCGTTTCCGGCGGGCCGAGGCCGCGAGTGCCGGCGGGGTGCTGATAGCTCAGTTCGATGGTGTCCCTGGATGGAGGGACGTGACGGCTACGCGGTTCGCAATGCATCCGACCCCGCCGATTGACGAATGGTCCTGGGACTGATCGGGGTCTCGGCTTGAACTCACTAACAGCTGATCTTGAGGTTGGTCACGCCCTGTCAGGGCAAGATCATGGATGCTTTGAGGGCCAGCAGGTCACCATCGACATCCATGACCACCAGCGGGCCAGACTCCTGGTCGCCGGGGCCGGCGATGCTCGACTTGACCAGGCGCAATGTCGTGCCGGGACGCTGGAGCGCAGCGGGTGCCTCCTGACGAGGTTGCAAGTTCTTTCGAAATACTGGGATAGATCACAATATCCCCGCACTTTCCAAATCATGTATCAGGCCGATAAGTAATAGGGGCGGGCGAAGCAGATGTTCTTTGCGTATATTCCGTGGATCATCACGGCGTTCTTCGCCGTGATGATGCTGGGCGGCTGCGCGGTCGGCCCCGACTTTTTGCAACCTGCTGCTCCGGACGTGAGCGGCTACACCCGGGAGCCGCTGGCCAGCCGCACCAG
>JASHRR010001476.1 GCA_030037185.1 Xanthobacteraceae bacterium
AGTCAGACCGGCGACAACATGGTCCCCCCCCCCCGAGGTAACGAAAGGTGCTCGCGCCGACATTCATGCCGGGCGAGTTACTGTTGCAGCCAAAGGTCAATGCATCTAGACAAGAAACGGAGCCGTCAGAGATGCCCGGCAACCAATACTGCCGCATCCTCAAGCGCGGAGACCGCTACCGGGGCGCGTTCAGAACCTCCGGGGGGTCGGGCTATTTGATCGCAACTCATAGGCTTCATTCGCCTTCCGGGCGCGACCTCTCGCCCCCCTCGCTTGCGGAGAGAGGCCGGAGTTTCAATCCGGGGACGAGGGCAGGCAACGGCGACGAGGTCTTTGATCAGAGCTGCGGCGCGCGAAATGTATCGCAGCTCGCCACCTCACCGGATTTCAGGCCGTTCACGAACCAACGCGTGCGCTGTGCCGAAGAGCCGTGTGTGAAAGCATCCGGCACCACGTAGCCTTGGCTTTGCCGCTGCAATCGATCATCGCCGATCGCGGAAGCCGTCTGCAGAGCAGATTCTACATCCCCCGGTTCGATGAAGTGCCACTTCTCCTGGCCGCGGTTCGCCCACACGCCGGCCAGGCAGTCCGCTTGCAGCTCAACCCGCACCTGCAGGTTATTGGCCTGCGCCTTGTCCATTCCCTGCTGGGCTTGCTGAACCTGCGGGAGCAAGCCCAGCAGATTCTGCACGTGATGGCCGATCTCGTGGGCGATCACATAGGCCTGCGAGAACTGGCAGGTCTTGCTGCCGACATCGCAGGCGCCGAATCGTTGCTCAAGATCCCGGAAGAAACTTGTGTCAAGATAAACCTTCTGGTCTTTCGGACAATAGAACGGACCCATCGCGGCTACGGCAGATCCACAGCCTGACCATGTTGCTCCGGAAAACATCACCACGGTCGGTGGCATGTAGGTTTTGCCGGCTTGGGCAAAAATGTCTGTCCACTCCGCTTCTGTACTGCCCACGACCGCGGACACGAACTGGCCCATCGCATCGGATGGGGTTCCAGTGCCGGTGGTTGAGCGGGAATCCACTTGTTGTGTTTCGCGTCCTCCGGACATCATCTCCGCGCCCCCAATGAGCACCCGCGGGTCGATGCCCAATGCCCAGCCGAGGAGGCCAAGCAGGACCATGGTGCCGATGCCGAAACCGCCCCGCCCCCCCGGGAAGCTCATTTCGCCGCGCCGATCTTCGATTCTTTCGCTTTTCGGCAGTTCATCAAGACGCATGACTTGCTTTCTCTGCGGATCGTCGTCCTTCTGGCTGCGACAGTTCCGCCACCGTTGGGAGTCGGCCGTTAGGTGTCAGCTTGTCGACGAGGCCAGGAAGAACCTGTGACAATTGCCGGGTGAGGTCTTCCTCTGAAAGTCCCGATCGCTGGGCAAGCGTCTTTATGATGTCGGGGCCGAGAGCCGAACCGAGCCGACCAGGCGAAACTGGCTGATTTTGACCTGAGCCAATCCAGGAATTGGCTACGCTGCCGAGCCCACCCTTCTGAAGTTTGCTCGGAAGGCCACCTAACCCTCCAAGAAGGCCGCCGGCTCCTTCGTCGGACGCCGGCTGTGACCCCGTCGCACGCCCCGGCTCGCCTCCTCTAAACAAAGCACCCGAAGCCAGCAGGGCAAGCAGAGCGAGCAGCAATGGTTTTCCGATATTGCCACCGGGAACGGATGAGCGGATCATATCTTCCAGGCCCGCCATAGTCTTTCTCCATTGGCTTTGCGACTAGTTCTTGGCATCACGCGCGCCGGCGGCCTGTAAGTGCGTTGTACATCAGAAGCACCACGATCGAGCCCACCGTCGCGACAATCATGCTGTAGATGTTCAAACCCGTAACCCCGGTTGCTCCGAACAGATCAAACAGAAATCCGCCCACGATGGCGCCGACGATCCCGAGCGCGATATTGAGAAAGAAACCTTGGCCTTGCTCATTAACGACCTTGCTTCCAATGAACCCGGCAATCAGACCAAGTATGATCCAGCTAATGATGCCCATGAGTCAGCCGCGTTGCCAAAGCGTTTGCTGTCCCGCCAAGAGGCCTGAGCCTAGTTGTCCTTTCCCGGATGGATGGACACAAGTTACTAGACTTCCGCGCGAATCCGCGTGGGTACCTGTCCACTTGTCCCCTCGGATGTTGTTCCAACGGGTGCCCGGCGATATTTGTTCCAGCCGATGCCCAGAGATATTTGTTCGCGCAACGATATTTGTTCCAAATGGTACGCGCCGATAATGGCGCCGTTTCCGGTCGACGCGTAGCCGCGCCACCCGTACTGACGCGTGACGCGCTCGAGGTAATATCTCATCCCAACCGCTTACGAGGTTTCCAAAAAAGGGCCAAGAAAAACGTCAATCCCAATCCGGTGCGCCCGACCAGTCGACCACCCGCGTGCCCTCAAGCGCGAGGCTACGAATCTCATCCATCTCAGCAGCATCAAGTTCGAAATCGAAGACCGCTATGTTCTCTTCCAGCCGCTCGCGCTTGGAGGTTCGCGGTATTGCGATCGCGCCTTCCTGGACGAGAAACCGCAGGCTCACCTGGCCTGGCGTCTTGCCGTGACGCAGGCCGATACGTTGCAGCTTTGCGTCATTTCCCGCTCGCCCGCGCGCGATCGGGCTATAAGCGGTGACACAGAGGCCGTGGCGCCGGCAGGCGGCGACCACCTTCGACTGATCGAGGTATGGGTGCCACTCGATCTGGTTGGTGACGAGCGGCTCGGTCGCAAGCCGCACCGCCGCCTCGATAAGCGGCACGGTGAAGTTCGAGACGCCGATATGCCGGGTAAAGCCCGCCAGCTTCATCCGGCACAGCGCCGCCATGGTCTCGGCCAGAGAAATGCGGGGGTTCGGCCAATGGATCAGCAGCAGATCGACGTTGGAGAGGCGAAGCCTGGCGAGACTTTCCTTGGTTGCACGCTCCAAATCGGCAGGTGCAAGATGATCTGGCCATACCTTGGTGGTGATGAAGACGTCATCGCGACTGACGCCGGACGCACGCAGTCCCTGGCCGACCTCTCGTTCGTTGTCGTACATCTCGGCCGTGTCGATGTGGCGGTAACCGAAGCGCAGCGCCAGCTCAACCATCCGGGCGCAAGTGCGGCCGCGCAAATCCCAGGTGCCGAGACCGATGGCCGGAATGCGGGCGCCGCCGGATGTCACGACAGGTATGTCCATTATTCTAGCCCATTCTAGCCCGAACTGAGATCATCGTGCATCAATGCGGGCAGCCTCGTAGCCGGATTGAGCTGAAGCGATGCCCGCGAGCCCATCAATGGCCGTTGACGGAGAGGTTTTCAACAGTCCGCTGACTTGACGGTTGCAGCGACGTAGGGGCGCCCCCGATCCGGTGATCGCAATTCGCAAGACCTCCCTTGCCGATTGGTCGCAAGACGGGCGTGGATGCTCGCGACAAGCGCGGCGATGACGCTGGAGAGACCGATTCAACCATATCGGAAACTGCGCTAAGCGAGACGAGTGCCGTCTTCGTCTCCTTTCAACCGGTGAACTGCCTCGCACGCAAGTAATGGCGTGGAGCGGTGGGCGCACGATCGTGTCGACCGGCAACCAGGTCCATCACTCGCAAATCGCTTCGTTATCAGGTAAAAAGACCCAAACAGCGAAGGGAGACCGCCATGAGCGATTTCGTAATCGCGCCGCACTTTCGGCTGCAGGAATGGGTCGCGGAGGAAAAGGGCTACTTCGCCGTTGAGGCCCTCCAATACGAGTTCCGCGAAACCATGGATTCGCGAGACGCCAGAAGCCACCACATCGGCAATCAGGTCGGCGCCTATCAGACGCTTGAATCGGGCCGCACGTGCAACGTCAGCGGCGCCTGCCACTGGACTATGAATGTTGCGGCTTCGAACGGTCACGGCAAACTCTATGCCGATTGCTATTCGCTCGCGCCTTGCGCGGTTTTCGTTCCACCGGATTCGCCCGTGAGGTCTCCCTCCGACCTTTCCGGCGTCCCGATTTCGGTCGGCTATCAATCGGGCAGCCACTACGCGACCATTCAAGGGCTGGAGCAGTACCTCAAGCCCGAACAGATCAATCTGTCGTTCAACGACGGTCTTCTGTTCAGCCGAATGGAATTGCTGATCGACCGGAAGGTGCCTGCCGCGTCGCTGTTCAGCGGACCGTACTATTTCGTCGAGCAGTTGGGATTTCGCAAGGTCATCGACACCACCTTCATGATGGCTTCGATGATCACCGGTACGCCGGACCCTGAGGACGTCCGCAAATACTTCCGCGCTTTGCGCCGGGCGCAACGCGATATCGATCTGCGTCCGGAACTCTTCACCCATTATTATAAAAAAGAATTCCCGCTGCGCTTTCACGACCAGATGGACACACGCCGATGGGGCCCGGGCGAGCGTCTCGTGTTCGAGCCGTATACCAGGGAAACATTCGAGGATTCCTTCGAATGGATCGCGCGCCATGGCATCTTCCGCCGTGAAGAAATGGGAAGCGGAACCTACGAAAATTCGATCTTCATGCCCGCCGCGAAATAGCCTCTGCGTTTTGTTTTCGGTTGGCAGGCATGTCCACCCCTCCGTGCGAAGGGCAAATCATGTATCTCGAGCTAAGTTCCTTCCGGCTGCAGGCTCAGACGACGGCACCGATGTGTCCCATCGGTACCGGGTACATTTCAGGCACATAACATCAATGAGGTAGATTGAACACATCGAGAACATTCGCCCAATTTCATAGGATTACGACCCAAGAAGTCCTTTGGTGAGAGCGCCATTAACCGCTGCTGAAGCACCGCAGGGTCGTGGCCGCACCGGGCGGCGACGATATGAACGCCGCCGACGCCTTCGTCGAGGAGCAACGTCCCGTGCGTCCCGCATAGATCGTGGAGACGCAGATCCTTGAAGCCCAAGGACGTCGCCCTACGTGCGAATATCTTGCTCGTAGCATTTGGGCGGCGCGCCGTCGTCCAGGTCGATCGGCGCACGTTCTGCGGCGGGTTCGAGAACATCAGCGCCTCGGCCGGAAGCTTCACCAGTGCAAGGTTGACTGACACACCATCTGGTACGCTGCCAATGAGGCGCAGGTACTTCTCCTTGGGTCTTCAGGAAATCGAGTGGGTGATTTGAGGGATCATAGCGGCGGAGGCATGCATGTGAGAACCTTGAGGCGAAGATGTTCTTCGTCGCCCAGGCCGTAGGCGCGTCGCTGGAAGACTCGGATTTTGTTGTTGAGGCCTTCGACAAAGCCAAGCGAGACTTTGTTTTCTGGCTTGACGACGCGTACTTGCTCGGCTGCGGCTCTTTGACGGGGATCGTTGCCCCCGATGCGCGAGTTATCTGCCTGCCATGACCAACGAAGCCATTGTGGAAATACTCCGGCAGTTACGGCAGGAGATGTCCAACGTCCGAACGACACTTGCCGGTTGCTGCAGCCGAACCGTCCAGCAATTGCGCTCGGCTCTCAGCAAACTCGAAAAGGAAAGCGCCACGCACCTCGAGGTGGAAGCCATCCACGGCGATCTGCATCGCCTCCACCAGGAGGTTTCCGAACTGCTGGCCCGTCTGGAACGTGTAGAACACGACCACCGGTAAGGCCTGCGCCATGTGTCGTAGACGGGGAGTTCAGCGAGGTGACCCCTACTGCGGAGCGGCCCGATGATTGACGCGCTGTATGGGGCTGCGGCGCTGCGGCGTCTGTTCGGCCACTATAGGGACGCCCGGTCGTCTGGTAGCGTTGCGTTTATCAGTGGGCTGAGGTGATAGCGATATGGATTGCGAGGTTCGCCCCGGCCTTCCGTGATTACGGCTCCGTCTCGGACCATTTTGAGGAGCGCCCGTCGCAGGGATCGTTCCAGTGATGGTTTTGTGATAAACATGGTGATGTCGTTGCTCTGTGCGATTTTCCGTATCTCGGCAAACGTCAATGGTCTTTGCCGGATCAGACCGAACAGGTAGCGTTGCAAATACCCAGGTCCTCGGGACATTAGCGAACATCCTAAGCGTACATATGTATACTAGTAGAACATTGCGGCATTTAAGTCAGGACTAAACATAGGGCGAACTGGTGCCAACGTTATAGGCAGGCTGTTCGCGATGTGTGCTCTTTCAAATTTGGTGGTCGTGTCGAACCCGCGTTCCGGGTGGCTCGGGATTTTGAAACTGCCTAGGGTCGAGACTCATTTGACTCACATCCAGTAGACCAGGGCGGCGACGAGGCAGACGCCGGAAAAGAAGTTTCTAGCGAGTTTGTCGTAGCGCGTGGCAATCCGCCGAAAATCCTTCAGTCTACAGTAGCAGCGCTCAATGACGTTGCGACCCTTGTATGCTTCCTTATCGTAACGGATGCGTTTCTTGCGAT
>JASHRR010001477.1 GCA_030037185.1 Xanthobacteraceae bacterium
AGACCATCCTGACCGGCGGTGACGACTTCGAGGTCGTCGCCACGTTGGCGCCGGACCGGTTCGAGCCGTTGCGTCAGGAAGCCGCCCCAGCCGGTGTGATGATAACGCGGATCGGCACAGTCACGGCCCGGGATGGTGCGGATTTTCGCGACGCCCAGGGCCGCGCTCTCGCATTCCGGCGCCCGTCCTACAGCCACTTTTGAGGAAACCGCGATGGAGGAGACCACCGTGGATTATGCGCTGGGCCCCGGAGCGGCAGGCCCGGCCGAAAAGCTGCAGCGTAAGCTTAGGCGGCGCTATCCGACCGTCGCGTATCTGCGCGCGCGCACACTGCCGGGGTTTGCGTTCGAGTACATGGACGGCGGGGCGGGTGCGGATGGCGCGGCATTGCGCGTAACTGGCGCGCCCTCGACGCCGTCGAGCTGATCCCGCGCTATGGTCGCACCAGCAAGCTGCCGCCCCTCGACACCGAGCTGTTCGGGCGCCCCTACGCAGCGCCGATCGGCCTCGGCCCATGGGCGGACCGGCAATCGTGTGGCCGGGGGCCGACCCGCTATCTCGCGGAAGCTGCACAGAGGGCGCGGATTCCCTACACGCTCGGCACGGGCGGTGGCATGACATCGAAGCTGCGGCGAAGATCGCGCCGGATGTTCTGTGGTTCCAGCGACCCGCGTCGAGATAGGGCAGCAGGAGCCGGCAGTGAGCGCAGCGGGACAATCCCATCGATCCTCGGGTTTCGCTGCGCTCGGGCGAGCCCCCCGCACCCCGATTAATGACGACGCCAAAAGTCGCGTGTGGTCCGGCCATTGCGCCATTGCATGGCGAGGACGTTTTTGGCAATGTCCGCGCCGATTTGAGGCGGGCGGCCGCCCAACGTCGAAAAGAAAAAGTTCCATAGCGCCGGACGGGCCTTCCGTCGGCGATAAGAGCCGAGGATATTCAATGACAGCTTTGTGGATCATCGTCCTGTGCGGGGCGCTGGCGATCGCTTTTGCGATCTGGGCGATCCAGTCGGTGATGGCCTCCGATGCCGGCAGCGCCAGGATGCAGGAGATATCCGGGGCGGTGCGCGAAGGTGCGCAGGCCTACCTCAAGCGGCAATATAGCACGATTGCAATCGTCGGTGTGGTGATCTTCCTGGTGGTCGGTTACTTGCTCGGCTGGCTAGTGGCGATCGGGTTTGCGGTCGGCGCGGTGCTCTCGGGGCTTGCGGGCTTCATCGGCATGAACGTCTCGGTCCGCGCCAATGTGCGCACCGCCCAGGCTGCCATCGGCTCGCTCGCCGGCGGCCTGGAAATCGCTTTCCGGGCCGGCGCCATCACCGGCCTCCTGGTGGCCGGGCTCGCCCTCCTCGGCGTCACGCTCTATTTCGGCTTCCTCACTGGGACGCTCCACCTCGCGCCTAATGACCGCACCGTCATCGACGCCATCGTGGCGCTCGGCTTCGGCGGGTCGCTGATCTCGATCTTCGCCCGCCTGGGTGGCGGCATCTTCACCAAGGGCGCCGACGTCGGCGGCGACATGGTCGGCAAGGTGGAGGCCGGCATTCCCGAAGACGACCCGCGCAATCCGGCCACCATCGCGGACAACGTCGGCGACAACGTCGGCGACTGCGCCGGTATGGCCGCCGACCTGTTTGAAACCTACGCCGTGACCACTGTCGCCACCATGGTGTTGGCGGCGATCTTCTTTGCCGGAACGCCGATCCTCGCCAACATGATGACGCTGCCGCTTGCGATCGGCGGCATCTGCATCCTCACCTCGATCGCCGGCACATTCTTCGTGAGGCTGCCGGCCAACCAGTCGATCATGGGGGCACTCTACCGCGGCCTGGTCGCAACCGGCGCCTTGTCGCTCGTCGGCATCGGCCTGGTGATCTGGCAGCTGATCGGGTTCGACCAGCTGCCAGGCGTACAATTCGGCGGCGCCTCGCTGTTTCTTTGTGGCATCGTCGGGCTCGCGGTCACCGGACTGATCATCCTGATCACTGAATATTATACCGGCACCAACTTTCGCCCGGTGCAGTCGATCGCCAAGATGTCAGTCACCGGTCACGGTACCAACGTCATTCAGGGCCTCGCGGTCTCGATGGAGTCGACTGCGCTGCCGGCGATCGTGATCATCGCCGGCATCCTCCTCAGCGATTCCCTGGCCGGGCTGTTCGGCATTGCCATTGCGGTGACCACCATGCTCTCGCTGGCCGGCATGATCGTGGCGCTCGATGCCTTCGGTCCTGTCACCGACAATGCCGGCGGCATTGCCGAAATGGCCGGCCTGCCGAAGGAAGTCCGTAAGTCGACCGACGCCCTTGATGCGGTCGGCAACACCACCAAGGCGGTGACCAAGGGGTATGCGATTGGGTCTGCCGGTCTCGGCGCGCTGGTGCTGTTTGCCGCCTACAACGAAGACCTCAAATTCTTCATCGCCGATGCGGCGAACCATTCCTACTTCCAGGGTGTGCAGCTCGATTTCTCGCTCAACAACCCCTACGTTGTGGTTGGCCTGCTGTTTGGCGGCCTGCTGCCATATCTGTTCGGCGCTCTTGGGATGACGGCCGTCGGTCGCGCGGCCCACTCGATCGTCGAGGAGGTGCGTCGGCAGTTCAAGGACAAGCCCGGCATCATGAAAGGCACTGACAAGCCGGACTATGGCAAGGCGGTCGACCTGCTCACCCGCGCCGCGATAAAGGAGATGATCATTCCATCGCTGCTGCCGGTGCTGTCGCCGATCGTCGTCTACTTTGCGATCTACTTCATCGCCGGCGGGGGACCTGCCGGCAAATCGGCGGCATTCTCGGCGGTGGGCGCGATGCTGCTCGGCGTCATCGTGACCGGACTGTTCGTTGCGATATCGATGACCTCGGGCGGCGGTGCCTGGGACAACGCCAAGAAATACATCGAGGACGACCATTACGGCGGCAAGGGCTCAGATGCCCATAAGGCCGCGGTGACCGGCGACACGGTCGGCGATCCCTACAAGGACACCGCCGGGCCTGCGGTCAACCCGATGATCAAGATCACCAATATCGTGGCGCTGCTGCTGCTCGCGGTGCTGGCGCGTTGATTGCGCGACCGGAAATGGGGACCTCTGGCCGCCCGTCGCTGGCGGACGCGGTGCGCACCGCCTACCGGCCGCAGCGGGGATCGTCTGTCAGGAAGTCTTGAAGATCTTGAACATGAGGCCGAGGGTGTTTTGCTCGACGCCTCCCGAGGGGGTTGTGCGGCTGATGTAGTCGAAGATCTTGCCGTCCTTGAGGCCGTAGTCGGCGAGCCTTTGCACCCTGCGGTTCTTATCGAAATAAACCGCGACAACCCGGCGGTCGACCTCTTGCTGGGCCAGAAAAGAGGTCTGCTCGGAGCGCTGCGAGATATAGTAGAATACCTCACCGCTGATGGTGGCCACGGTCGAAGGCGTGCCGAGCACGATTAGCACCTGCTCCTGCGATGAGCCGAGCGGAAGCTGCTCCAGCGCGCCTTCCGGAACCATGTAGCCATGATGGTAGACCTGAGTGCAGCCGCCGAGCGATGCGGCAAGCAGGGCACCGCCGATGGCGAATGCACGCCAACTTCGGGAGCGCCCCCTGAAGTCGTTGATCCGACTCAATTCCAGCATCCCTTTTTGTTTCGAAAGGCGAGACTGACCTACCTCGCGCCCGCATCAATTACAATTGAGCCACCTCGGTTTCTAGCGCAAATTGGCATCGGCCCCCGTTCGCTGCCCTTCCTGCTTGCTCGGCAGGGTAGGGAGCGGGATTTCTATGGCGCCATCGTGGCACAGACGCGCGGAACAACCGTTTCGCGCCGTGAAGGCTGCTGGATAGGCTCCGAACCTGGACAATGTGCACGGCCGATGCCTACAGGCACTTTATTAAACTCTGACAACTTATTGTAATAACGAATGTTATTGTAATTTCGCACCCCGCAACTGACGCTGCCCTCAAGATCGCCAAAGACCGCTGCCACGCGATCGCCGGAGAAGGACCCGACATTTTCGCGTGCCACCCGGTGACAACAACCAGATGACAGGTGACGACTATTCGCCAGCATTGCGGCGAACAGGCCGTTGGTGCAGGGCCGGTGCCAAGCGCGCCGCCACCCGTGCGGCCCGCCGCCCGCGCGGTCCTGTCGATCAGCATCAGCAACGACCATGGTCAGCCGTTCCACGACCGGCCAATGCGTTCACGCCGTGACGCCAGATTCCGGCATGGCGCGGCAGGCCGCTCAGGATTACCGGCACGCCGCAACGCGGATGATTGGCCCCCACAAAGCTCTCGCAGAACACAATCATGTCTACTGGGTCGCCTGCCGTGGAGAGTATTCTAAAATCGGCGCTGAGAACATGTGCGCCCTCTCGGGATAATTTACGTTCGAGCCTGCTCGCTCTTCAGGAGCCCTCCACTGCTCACTTCCGATCCCCTCAGTTCCCACTTGTTACGCAAGCCGTCTTCCTAGACATCGAACTTCGCAAGCTCAGGCATGCGTGGAGGGACAAAAATCTGCCCGCTCTGAGTTTCTCTGGCATGTAAAACATCCACGTGCCCAGTCTAGGATTGGTCGTGTCGAACAAGAAGCGCCCACCCTGTGGGGTGTTACCAGCTGTTTGAGGGGGCTCTCTTTTTCTTTGGTACTCAGAGCCATAACAGATGCGCAGGCAGAGAGTCGGGGCGCTTGGTTCGGTAGACGGTCCCACCCCAACACTCGTTGCGATCTCTTCATCGCTCGCTGCCCTAGCGGCCGCCCAGCCACATCCTGCGCGTTGAGCTTGTACCGCGTGCTTGCCTCCGCTCAAAAGCGCCTCGAGTTCACTGCGCTCGGCCGAGTTCAGCCCGACAGCGTAGACTCATTTGTTGTGCCTCCAAATGGGGACACCGGTTCAATTGAACCGGATGTCCGAACTGAGCGCGCTGGGAAAAACTTCACGCCGAAGCCGGGATGTGCCTGGCTTTCATCCACGCTCCCGCGCGCCTGTACGGTCGCCCCCCGGCCGAGACCGACATGCAAGTATTTCGGCGTCAGCGCGTCGGTTCACAACATGGTCTTGACGGCTTTATCGCACGACAGGGAGGCGTTGCTCGCAGCATCAAAAGCGCACTGATCCACCAACACCTGCCCGCTCTACGCTGAGGCCGCGCTAGCAGTCAAAATCGCTGCGAGGAGGCGCTCACGGACTTTTTCATCAAAATTCGTCCCGACTGGACCAAACTGAAACGGTGATTACAGGACGGAACCGCAGCCCACGGGCGACGTTGCACAAACGGGCTATTTACCTATATTTCTACGACAGGATGTAACGGGACGGGATGGCGGAGTTTGTACTTATGATTCGGCCAGAGCAGCCATGGCACGTGACGGTCCGGCTTGACGACGTCCCGGAAACCGGGCTGCATTTCGATCTCGTCGCCGACGAGAACGTACGCGCCGGCCTGGCGGTGCTGGCGGGGGTGCTGGGTGTGCCCCGACTCGAGGCGGCCATCGATGTCGCCCGTCACGGTAACGGCCTGCGCGCGACCGGCCGGGTCACCGCAACGGTCGGACAAACCTGCGTGGTCACACTTGATCCGATGGAAAGCCAGGTGGATGAGTTCATCGACGTGGTGTTTGCGCCTGCCTCCGCGGAAGAGTTTGCGGACCAGAATGCCGCGTTCGAAGCCGACGAGCCGCCCGAAGCTTTGTCGGACGGCACTGCAGATATCGGCGCGCTGGCGGCGGAATTCCTGCTGCTTGGCATCGATCCCTATCCACGCAAGCCCGGAGCAGAGTTTACGCCGCCCCGTCAAGACAGCGCCACGGCAACTCCCTTTGCGGCACTGACCAAGCTCAAGGATGCCAAGAATTGATGCGCCCCTTGCGGCATAGGGAAGGTTACGCAGGACGTCAGCCTCCTTGTATTGACTGTCTGCTTCGAACCACTGTTCGGTGACGACCCAACGCGCTATGGTCCCGCGCCGCGAACGGGCACCCGGTCGGCGGGCAGCTAAATCTGGCGGTGGCACCGCCAAGGTCGATCGATGCCACAGAACGTACGCATTGCTCTCGACGCCATGGGAGGCGATCACGGCGCAGCGGTCGCGGTGGCAGGCGCCGACATTTCCCTCGAGCGGCATCCCGACACCGAGTTTGTGATCGCCGGCAGTCGCACAGTACTCGAACCATTGCTCGCCGATCGGCCGGCGCTGCGCGCCGCCTCGCGCATCGTCCACACCGATGTGGCAGTCAAGATGGACGACAAGCCCAGCCAGGCCTTGCGGCACGGCCGCTGGCGGTCCTCGATGTGGGTCGCGATCGACGCGGTCAAAAAGGCTGAAGCGGATGTTGCGATTTCGGCGGGCAATACCGGTGCCCTGATGGCGATGGCCAAGTTCCATCTGCGGACCATGGCCGGCATCGGTCGGCCGGCGATCGCAGCCTTATGGCCGACGCTGCGAGGCGAATCGATCGTCCTTGACGTCGGGGCCACCATCGGGGCGGATGCCAAGCATCTGGTCGATCTCGCCGTCATGGGCGGCGCCATGGCGCGGGTGCTGTTCGACCTCGAGCGGCCGACCGTCGGGCTCCTCAATATCGGCGTGGAGGAGGTCAAGGGTCTCGAAGAGGTCCGCCAGGCCGGCGTTATCCTGCGCCAGGCGGGGCGTGCGGACCTCGACTATGTGGGCTTTGTCGAGGGCGACGATATCGGCAAAGGCACGGTGGATGTTGTGGTCACCGAAGGTTTCGCTGGCAATATCGCCTTGAAAACCGCGGAAGGAACCGCCAAACAACTATATCAGTATCTGCGGAGCGCCATGAGCCGTACCCTCTCGGCCAGGATCGGATTCCTATTCGCACGCAAAGCGTTCGCTGCCGTAAGGGATAAGATGGATCCGGGCAAGGTCAATGGTGGGGTGTTTCTCGGCCTCAATGGGCTCGTCATCAAGAGCCATGGCGCTGCCGACGCCGAAGGATTCGCAGCGGCGATCGATCTTGGC
>JASHRR010001478.1 GCA_030037185.1 Xanthobacteraceae bacterium
GCGGCTCCCAACGCTCGTTTGCTTTGCAACCGTTGTCTGTACACGGCCAAACAGGGCTTGACCTTACGCTCGGGGTCAGCGGTCTTGAGCTTCGATCGGTTCCCCCCCTCCCTCCCGCGCGGGCTGGATAGCTCATCGATGCATCGACCGGAGCGCCGCATTATTGCGGCTGCGAGCAACCGCTCGGCCCGAATAACAGACCGTGCCGGAATCGATCGCAACCGCAAGACCCTCGCGAGGCCATTTGGCGCTTTTGCTACCCGGATGTTAAACAAACGATAGTCAGCGAGCGGAAGCCAGTGTGAGGCCGGCTACGCCCAAAGCAAGGTTAATACCGGCTTGCCCTTCCAGCGAAAGCGGCTGCAGCGTGAAAGACCTATGAGACCTGCGGACCAGGACATTTGCGCTGGCGCCGATGCCTGCAGATACGCCACCGCTCGCACCAACGTAGTTGCCGGCGAGCGCTCCGTGAGATACCCCGCTGGTCGGTGCGAATACGGCCCACGCCATGGCTCCGCCTGCCCTTACTCCTAGATCAAGGCCCAGCCGCTTGATGTGTCCAAAATACCTTTCGGGAGGTCCGCCACCGTCTGGTGAAAAACGGCAGCTCAGCCGTTGATGCGAGCCCACGATAAGGCCAAGACTGGCTGATGTCCTACAGGTTAACGCACCTACCTTGGTCTGATATCCTTGCTGTGCAGCAAGCGGAGTGGACAGCGTCGTAGTTAACGCGAGACCTAACAACACCAGGCTGTTCTTCGACATAGACGATTCTCCCCAAACATCGATTCGAATTTGGCACGAGTATCGTCGCGCCGATCGTCGGATCGCCGATAGCAGCCGCGCCCGAAAGGCAGCACCCGATTGCAGGGCAACTGATCATCCGCCGAAGAAATCTACTACACCGGTGTCTAGATTATACATCGCACCCGCAATCTTGATCGCCCCGCTTGACTCCATGCTGGCGAGAATGGGGCTGTTCTTTCGGATGCCGCCTATCGTGAGCTCCACATTCTTGCGTGCAACCGCATCAACAAACGCATAGTTCTTCGACGTCCTTTCGCCGGTGTACATGGTTGCTTCCACCGCAGGCTTAATTTTCTCCAACAGGCCGGTGAGATTGCCGAGTTCCGCGTTGTCAATGGCACCCTTAATAGCACCGCACGCGGTATGACCCATTACCAGCACCACCTTGGCGCCAGCAAGTTTGCAGGCGAATTCTATGCTGCCAAGGATGTCGGAATTCTCAATATTTCCTGCCACACGGCTGTTGAAGACGTCGCCGATGCGCAGGTCCATAATAGTTTCGGCCGGAGCTCGCGAGTCAATACAACTAAGCAGAACCGCAGCTGGGTATTGCCCCCCGGCTGTGGCGCGTTGCTGAGCTAGAAAATTTTGGTTTTCACGTCTCCCCGTGTAGAAGCGCTTGTTCCCGTTTTTTATGATCGCCAGAATATCGTCAGGAGTCAGCTTATCACGCTGCGCCTTCGTCAGCGCGGCGCCGTAAGCGATGCCGCGGAACGTCGCAGTGCCGACGAGCGCAGCAGCCGTGGTGATCGCAACGGAGGCCCTCAGGAACCTGCGACGATGGAAGGTCCCCGAGAGCTCGCAAGTTTTGCAATGCACAGACACATTTTACCTCAATAGCCGATCTTGGCACAACGCAAACCGACGCAACTATTAGCCATGGACGTACCGACCCCTAAGTAAAGTATATCGCCGTAGTCCCGACTCGATCATGCGGGTAGGAAAGGTCCGCGTACGCATCTGCTGATCGTGATGCCAACGGCCGCAGAGACATTTCAAAACAGCGCAGTCGAATACTGGTTGGCGGCGGCGAATGAGGGCAAGAGGATTGCTTTCCCGAGCTAAGCAGTTAACAGCGTATGATCAACACGTGAGAGCGTCAAGAGCATAGCACCAACACCCGTTTGCGATGTATCAGTTTGAAATTTCCCGAAATAAGTTACCTCTCGCAAGGCAGAATTTTTTGGCGACGCCTGCCCGAGGCGCCGATTAATTTTCTTGGAGGCGTGAGGTTCGCTAATCGGCCCACTGATGCCCAGAGGGCCTGCAGGATAGCTGCTCGGCGCCTCTTGTCAGATTAGGAGGAACCATGATCTGTGTTGCTCGGCGCATAATTGTCAAAGGTAGAGGCGCGAAGTGGTCCAATCTGTTAGTGTTACCAAAGCGGCCACCAGTTGGAGGGGCCTTGAAAAGGCCAAGGCTGATAAGGTCAAGCGAAACTCTGTTAAACAAGTTCACGGCGGTGGCCTTCTTTGGAGCGGCTCTGTTCGGGACACTGATTGCTGCGGCTTGTGCCGCGTCGTTAATCGTCTCCTTTTCGGCCCAAACGGACCAAGGGCAAGTCTCACTCGTGAGTTGTGGCCTGAACACGGTCCAGATCGGAGCGGGTGCCACAACTTCCGAGTTGTGGGATTCGCAACGATGGAGAGCCCGAAGCGATGTCATTGCAGACTGCAGTCTCGAACTGGTGTCTTACTCGCGATGATCTTCGCATCTGCCCACTGCAGCCGTGTCACAGTCAAGGTCGTGGTAGCCTTACACAGGTTCGGCACAGTCGTGCGTATCGCGAGGCCTTTGATCATGCGTCGATGCAACGGGCCGATCGCTTAGTCGATGACAGGGATGATCTGCTGTCTTGAGTGAGGTTGTCGAAAACCCATC
>JASHRR010001479.1 GCA_030037185.1 Xanthobacteraceae bacterium
TCTTGATAACGGCACGTAGGTCCTGGCGGGAATCTTCCAGAGTTGGCCGGCCGAAGACCGCCCCTTCGGCTCCTTGGAAACGCTACGTTTTCAGATGCTCGGTGCCGCTGCTACTGAGAGACCATCTGTATCGGCGACTGCCGCGAGGCCTTACCAGTTGCCGCAAAGATCGCATTGGTCATTGCGGGAACAATTAGTTACGATTGCAAGGTGAGCACCATGCGAAAACTAGCCTTCCCCGACTTCATTTTGGCGTAGGCTTCGGCCGCTTGCTCTAGGGGCATGGTCTCGATCATGGCAGCGACGCCGGCCAGCGCGCTAAACTTCAGCGTCGCATCGCCTGTGGCGGGGTCTCCGGTCATCGCGCCTTCGATCGAACGGCTGCCGTTGATAAAGTCGGACGACGAGACTTCGATCGGATCCGGCGATGCGCCGAGCACGATGATCTTGCCGCGCGGGCGCAGGCCCTTTACCAGCTGTGCCACTCCCTTGCCTCCGGACGCAGTCGCGATTACCAGCGCGGCGCCGCCCAATTCCTGCAACGCCTGACCCGGATCGGCAGACGCGCTGTCGATATAATGATGGGCGCCAAGTTTCCGCGCGAGACCCTCTTTATCCGCCCGGCGCTGAATCGCGACGACCTCGAAACCCATGTGGCGCGCATACTGGACGCCGAGATGCCCGAGCCCGCCAATCCCCAAGACGGCGACAAGGTCACCCGCCTTGGCCGGAGCGTTGCGGAGCGCGCTGAATGTCGTGAGACCGGCACACAGGAGCGGCGCGGCAGCGACAGCGGAGAGTTCCGTTGGGATGGACATAAGCCCGGTCGCCTTGGCAATCAGCACCTCCGCATAGCCGCCATCGTGTTGGACGCCGGTGTATTCTTGATTGCGGCAGTTCACGAGGTCACCACCCCGGCACTGCTCACAGCGCCCGCAGCTTCCGCCCAGAAACCCTACGCCGACGCGCTGCCCCACCGTCCACCCCTCGACCCCTGCGCCTAGCATGTCGATCACACCAACAGCTTCGTGTCCCGGCACCCGCGGCCAGGCGATCGGAACGATACCCTCAACTGTAAACGTGTCGGAATGGCAAACGCCGCAAGTTTCGACGCGTACGCGGACATACCCGGGCTGCGGCTCAACCAACGGCTTCCGGGTTAGCTCGAGTTTGCCGGGACTGACAGCTTGGACGGCTCGGTAGGTCGCGTGCGCGTCGGACATTTTTCTCTCCTAATTGCCGCGCTGTGACGATACTGGCGTCAGTCCACAGACCGGAACGTCAGCGGTATTGGGTGTACATTAGCCCGTCGTGCCGTGGAGAACGCTGGAGCGATAGTGTCAGCCGTGTTGACGAAACACCGCGAGATTGTCGGTCGCCTTCTCGACGCGTTCGACAAACAAATGGTGGGCACGCGAGCCAGTTATCGGCGAGGTGCGGGGCACTGCATAAAGTTCGGCAGTTGGTGCCGCGCTGCAGCCTCGCCAGTTTCCTTGAGGACTTGAGGATTTTCCGCCTTCCTGCGCGAGCTCTGCAGGAAGATGGGTTGTAATTGTAATTGATGCAGCGCCTGAAGATCGCTAATCGCCGGTTCCCGTCACCCGGCCGGGTCGGCAGCCTAGCTGCCGGGCTGGATCGGTCAAAGTGGCATCAGATTTCGGCCCAACCATGACGTCCAAACACACGCAAGCGGGACCCCGGAACACTTCGCTCAAGCCCGACGTTAGTTTCGCACTCGCTGGCTTGCGCACATCGAGGCTTTGAGATCGCTCGCGTGCGCTCTCTTATGGCCATGCCTGACGATCTGGACGGTATCAGGCCGGGACTCCCATCCTTGCGATACTTCCGGCTGTCGATATCTCCGGCAACTACCGCATGATGGCACCGGCGCGGCAGCAAGGACGAGTTCAATGAGCGATTTGAAAGGCAAGATAGCTGTCGTGACCGGTGCTTCGAAGGGCATCGGGGCGGCTATCGCCAAGAGCCTGAGTGCGGCAGGCGCCGCAGTGGTGGTGAATTATGTCAGCAAAGACGGCGCGGACCGCGTTGTCGCGGACATCAGAGCGAACGGCGGTAAGGCAATTGCTGTCCAGGGTGACGTCGCCAAACCCGCCGACGTGCGGCGACTGTTTGCCGAAACCAAAAAAGCCTTCGACACGCTCGACGTCCTGGTGAACAATGCCGGCGTCTACAAGCTCCTACCGCTGGAAGAGATAACCGAGGATGAGTTCCATCGCGAGTTCAACATTAATGTGCTGGGTACAATCCTCGCCACAAAGGAAGCGGTGAAGCACTTCGGGCCGAATGGCGGCAGCATCATCAACATAAGTTCGATTGCGAGCGGGGGATGGGCGCAGGCCGCGATCTATTCCGGGACCAAAGGCGCAGTCGACGCGATAACACGCGGGCTTGCCGCGGAGTTGGGTCCGCGAAAAATCCGGGTCAACGCTATAGCGCCGGGCGGCGTCGAGACCGAAGGCACGCACAGCACCGGGATCATGGGTAGCGATTTAGAGAAGACGATGACCGCCAGCACGCCGCTTGGTCGCATTGGTCAGCCGGACGACATCGCCCGCGTCGCCGTCTTCCTTGCATCCGACGATTCCGCGTGGCTGACTGGCGAGCGCCTCACGGCATCGGGCGGTCTCCGATAACTACGGTTCACTGGGTAGCAACACAGGCAGGTAGAAAGATTTCGAGCTCGCTCTGAGTCTCGCAACAAGTCACCCAGAGCTTTTCGAGGTCGGGATGAGTATGACTTTGCTAATTTTCAAAAAGCGATTCAGCACGTCTCTAGCAGGGCAAGACCGGAATCGTCTTCCTGAGAAGCCTGGTTAGGAAGGACAGCGTATGGAAATCGGAACCATTGGAGCAGGAGTCTTCGCACAAGCTTTCGCCAAACGGGCATTGAAGGCCGGCCACACGGTGAAGCTTAGCAATGACCGAGGCCCAGATAGCTCGCGGGAAATACTCACTCAGCTTGGTCTTCGAGAAGGGCTGTCCCCAAGGAAGTGGCTGCAAGTTGTGAAATGGTTCTACTTGCTGTGCCGTGGGACGATGTGCCCGGCACACTTGCAAGTCTTCCCAGGTCGAAAAACCAGATCCTGATCGATGGGACTAATTGCTTTCACGGCAAGGGCCAACGTCTCCCCCTTAATCGCCGACGCTATCGAGATCGGTGAAGCTCCGAAGAAGAACACGCCAATGCCGAACGACACGCACGAGACCGCGCCCACGCAGTTTGTCCAGGCTGGGAACGTGCAGTTCGCCTACCGGCGCTTCGGGCCCCGCGGAGCGACGCCTCTGCTTCTCTGCAATTATTTTGCCGCGAATATGGACGACTGGGATCCGAAGGTGACGAACGGTTTTGCCGCGGAGCACGACGTGATCCTCTTCGACAACCCGGGGATCGGCAGGTCACCCGGCGAGACGCCATCGACCGTCGCGGCGCTGACAAAACACTGCGTCGCATTCTGTCGTGCGATAGGCCTGACCCAATTCGATATCATCGGCTTCTCGCTCGGGGGCATGATGGCGCAGCAGCTCGGCGCCGAATATCCGGACCTGCTCCGGCGGATCATTCTGCTCGGGACAGGACCGCGAGGGGGCGAAGGAATGGTATTCGACGATCTCTCCGTGGACGAGCTGGACGACACGTCAGCATTGCTCATGAAGGCATTCTTCACCCAGAGCGAGGCAAGCCAGGCGTCGGGGCGCTCCTATATTGAGCGGCTGAAGAGCCGCAATACCGACCGTGACAGGCCAGTGTCCAAGCAGTCCGCCTTAGCCGAGCTAGCGGCGATCCGTGAATGGGGCGTCATACCGGCGGACGATCGCTTCGCGATGCTCAGCAAGATCCAGCACCCGACCCTGATTGTGCACGGGAGCAAGGATGTCGTTGTCATGCCGATCAACGCATTCCTACTGGCGGAGCACCTGCCCAATGCTCAACTGATCATGTATCCGGACTCCAGCCATGGTGCACAATCTCAGCACGCGGAAGTCTTTCTTCAGCATGTGAAGTTGTTTCTGCAGTGACTGCGTGATCCCTCTCGTTCTGACAAGGAGAAATCTATCTCGTATTTTTGACCCGCCCCGCAAGTGACGGCGCGTCCAGGAAAAACATCATGCCCACCAACCAGGAGTTCTTCAGAATTGCCGTCCTAGACGACTACCAGAACGTCGCCCTATCGATGGCCAACTGGTCGGTGCTGGATAGGCAGGCGACCGTCACTGTGTTCAACGACCACTTTCCCGATACCGACGCCGTGGTCGCCGGCCTGCAGCCTTTCGACGTCGTCTGCGTCATGCGCGAGCGCACGCCGATGACGCGCGCCGTCATCTCGCGCTTGCCGAAGCTCCGTCTGATCGCCTCGACGGCCACGCAGAATGCATCGATCGACCTGAAGGCGGCGGCGGAGCGTGGCATCGAGGTCGTCCACACCAGCTACAGCTCCAGTCCCACGATCGAGCTGACCTGGGCGCTCATCTTGGCCAACGCCCGCAACCTCGTCGCCGAGAATGCTTCGCTGCGCGCCGGCGGCTGGCAGCGTCTCATAGGTGATGACCTGACGGGAAGGACGCTAGGCGTGCTCGGCCTCGGCAATATCGGCCGCGCGGTGGCGAGGATCGGCAAGGCTTTCGGCATGGAGGTGATCGCCTGGAGCCAGAACTTGACGGCCGAGCGCGCCGCCGAGGCGGGAGCCGCGCTGGTCTCGAAAGAGGAACTGTTCCGGCAGGCGGACATCCTCACCATCCATCTGGTGCTGAGCAGCCGGACGCGCGGGCTCGTCAGCGCCGAGGACCTGGCGCTTATGAAACCCACCGCGCGCCTGGTGAACACCTCACGCGGCCCGATCGTGGTCGAGGCCGACCTGATCGCGGTTCTCCGGAGCGGCAAGATCGCCGGCGCCGCGCTAGACGTCTTCGATCAGGAGCCGCTGCCGCCCGATCACCCGTTCCGCAGTCTGTCGAACCTCTTGGCCACGCCGCATATCGGTTACGTCTCGCACGATCTCTATGCGCGCTTCTACCAGGATACGGTCGACAATATCCGGCAATGGCTCGATCGCCAGGGCCAGCCTTGACCTCTGTAGACAGGTCGCCACCACGGAGGACGTGATGGTCGAGCGGCGCGACATAGACTTCGAGGTCGAGGGCGGCGATCGCCTCCGCGGTTGGCTCTTCCGGCCAGATGTCGACGCGGGCTCGCATCCCGCAATCTCCATGGCCCATGGCTATGCCGGCGTCAAGGAACTCGGGCTAGAGCGGTTCGCCCGGGCCTTCGCGGAGGCCGGGTTCGTGGTGCTCCTACATGACCACAGGAATTTCGGATCGAGCGACGGCGCCCTCCGTCACGATATCGATCCGTGGCACCAGATCGCCGATTGGCGGCGAGCCATCTCCTTTCTCGAATCCTTGCCGGAAGTTGATCCAAACCATATCGGCGTCTGGGGCACCAGCTATGCGGGTGGCCACGTGCTTGTCCTTGGCGCGACCGACCGGCGCATCCGCGCCGTTGTCTCGCAGGTGCCGACGATCAGCGGCTATGAGCAGGGGCTGCGCCGCGTGCCGCCCGACGCTGTCGCCGCGCTGGAACGCCTCTTCGACGAGGATGAGCGCGCCCAGTTCCGGGGCGAGCCGCCCTACCGCCAGCGTGTCGTCAGCGACGATCCTTCGGTTCCGGCATCCTATCGGACCAAGGACGCCATTTCCTTCTATCTCCAGCCGGTGCCGCCGGGAGCCTGGACGAACGAGGTCACGGTTCGCTCAGGCCGTCTGTCCAGGATGTACGAGCCGGGCACCTGGATCTCGCGCATCTCGCCAACGCCGCTCCTGATGATCGTCGCCCTGGCGGACCACATCACCCTGACCGATCTCGGGCTGCGAGCCTATGAGCAGGCGCTGGAGCCCAAGAAACTGGTGACGATCGAGGGCGGGCATTTCGATGCCTACCTTGGGCAATTTGTGGCTTCGAGCGGCGCGGCAATCTCATGGTTCCGCCAGCAGCTGAACCGGGGTGCCGATGGCGACGCCCCAGGCGCTGCACCAGACCAAGTGGAAGGACGGCGCCAATGACAGCCTCGTCTCAAGGCGACGCGCCCCTGCAATGGAAGCTGTTCATACGCAGGCGCGCCAGCGCAACGCAGGGCACGCCGCCCGGCAAGGACGAGCTGAAATGGGTGGCGAACACAGTCACGCTAATCTACGGCGAGCATGACGCACTGCTCGTCGACACCTTCCTCTCTGAAGCGCAGACCGCGGAACTGTCCGATTGGATCGCCAGCTCAGGGAAGCGCCTGTCCACGATCTACATCACCCATGCCCATGCCGATCATTTCTTCGGCCTCAAGCTTCTGCGCGATCGCTTTCCTGAGGCCCGCGCGATCGCGCTCCCGCAGGTGGCGGACGCCATGCGGGCCGCCCTCGCGCCGGAAGCGATCGAAACTTGGCGTCGTCGATTTCCGGGATTGATCCCCTCGGAACTCGTCCCCGCCGAGCGGCTGGAAGGCGGAACATTCGACCTAGAAGGCCACGAGATCGTCCCGGTCGATATCGGCCACACCGATACCGATCATACGACCTGCCTGCACGTGCCCTCGATCGACCTCGTGATCGCGGGCGATGCCATCTACAATGGCACGCATCCCTACTTGGTCGAATCGGATCATCAAGGCCTGCTTGATTGGCTCGTGGCCATCGACAAGATCGAGAACCTCCATCCCCGCGCTGTCGTCGTCGGACATGGTCCGCTTGATCCCGACAACTCGCCGCGTCATATCGCCGAGACGCGGAACTACATCCGCGATTTCATTCGGCTCTCTGGGGAAACGGCGACCGCCCGCGAACTCTACGATCATATGCTCGACCTTTATCCCGACCGCATCAATCCGGGATCGCTTTGGGGCAGCGCCAACGCAACGAAACCCGCGCCGCAGGCCAGCGCATGACGCCCCGACAGGCCAGGGGTCGATGAAGCCGTGGCGCACTGCCGACGCTCGGATCGGTAGCGCAGCGCTATTTGCTAAGTCGATTACCGAGCAGGTCGAGGCCAGACGCGCTCTCGCCGACACCGAGGCGCGGTTCCGGGTCTCGAGAATGCACCAGTCGGTATTGGTCTTGTCGCGCCCGTCGGCTGCTTGCGCCCGTTCGTGGCAAGCCGCGTGACCAACCCGGCTGCGGTCGGGATCGCGCCGAGAGGCATTCAATCGAGGTCCTGCATGGGCTTGCCCTTCTGCGATCAAGACTCCTCTAGAGGCTGGTATGTGCTTCGACCATGAAAAAGAGCGAACATGACACCCGAGCGAAAAGTCGTCGTCATCACCGGAGCGTCGCGCGGCATCGGCGCGCAACTGTCGAAGGCCTATCGCCACATCGGCTATCAAGTGATCGCCAGTTCTCGTTCAATGTGCAAGAGCGACGATCCGGTGATCCTGGTGATCGAGGGTGACATTACCCGCCCCGAGACGGCGGAACGCATTTTGGGCATAGCTGCCGAGCGCTTCGGACGAATAGATACGCTTGTCAACAACGCTGGCATCTTCATCCCCAAGCCTTTTACCGAGTATTCGGAAAAGGACTTCGCAACGGTGATCGCGGTAAATCTCGCGGGATTCTTTTATTTATCGCAGAAGGCCGCGGCCTCGATGCTGCGGATGGGCTCGGGCCACATCGTCAACATCACCACAACGATTGCCGAACAGCCGGTGGCATCATTGCCGGCCGCGCTTGCGGCGCTGACCAAAGGGGGGCTCAACGCGATCTCGCGCTCCGAAACGGAGCGTTATAGAATTTTCCGGCGATCACTCCGCTCGGCGCCATATGCACCTGGAAATCCGGGGCGGCCCCGTTGCGATTTTACCCCGACAAGGCCGGAACTCGGATTCCCTGCTGTTCCAAAACGCTCCGCCGCGTTTCGACTCTGATGTAACAGGTCGCCGAACCAGGTGATTCGGCGCCACGACGAAGGTTCGTACGCCGACTTTATCATCGACCTTAACAACAAAAGTGAGGCGTTGGATACCGCCGACGACCGGATCGGCGGCGCATTGCTATATGCCGAGGTGATTACCGACCAGGTTGCAGCCAGGCGCGCTCTCACCGACAGCGAAACGCAGTTCCGGGTCACGTTCGAGAATGCACCAATCGGTATTGCTCATGTCGCGCTTGACAGTAGGTTCCTTAGGGTCAACGAAGTGGTGTGCCGCATTCTCGGCTATTCCGCCGATGAACTCATGACCAAGTCGCTCCGGGACACCACCCGCCCGGACGATCTTGCGGTGGGTCGTGCACGTTGGGAGCTAATTCGCGACGGCAAGATCGACAGCTATGACGCGGAGACCCGCCACCAGCGCAAGGACGGCTCGACGGTCTGGGTTAGGGTGGCGGGCGGGTGTGTGCGCAAGAGCGACCGGTCAGTCGATTATATCGTCCGGGTGCTTGAGGACATTTCCGCGCGCAAACAGGCGGAGGAGGAACTGCGTCGGAGCGAGGAACAGTTCAGGTCGTCACTAGTTGCCTCGCCGCTGCCAATCGCCCTGTACGACGATCAGGAACAAATTGTTGCGATCAGCGATAGCTGGCTCGAAGAAACCGGCTATTCGAGGGAGGAGCTACGCCGACTCGAGGACTGGACAACCCGAGCCTATCCCGAACGCTCGGATGAAGTGCTGAAGTATCTCCGGGGCATCATTTCGACCAAGCCTCAAGGGAAGCTCTGCGATGAATACATGATCCGCACCAAAGGCGGTCGCGAACGTCTTTGGAGGTTTTTTCACGCTGCCCTGGGTGCCCAGTCGGATGGACGACGCCTGTTTGTATCCGTGGCGTACGACGTGACCGATCCGAGTAAAGCCTACGAGGAGCAGATTGTCTTTCCGGACCTCCCAGCGGAAATTCGCCAATAGCGCCAATCCATTGTCGTTTCCGTGTTGCGTCCATCTGTTAAAATGCGTCTATGTAAAATCAATGGGTTACGACCTGTTGGGCGAGTCCACGCGACATAGGGCGCAACACACACACAGGCGGCGCGGGCTTACTTCGCCAGCCGGCGCACCGCTTCGGCCAGTTCCGCGATTTGTGCGCGCAGCCCGGCGTTCTGCTCTCGCGTGTTGTCGACCTGCGCCTGTAGCCGCTCGATCGCGGCGATGAGCTGCATGCG